>CACZYP010000016.1 GCA_902785425.1 uncultured Ruminococcus sp.
AAAAGCAAAAGAGCGAACAATGTCAACGTAAGATCGAGATAAAATATCGTCACGTTGGCAATATTGATAATCTTCTTCCTGTAGCAAAATAAGCCCCCGATCAGTTGTCTGCGGGAAGAATACATTTGATATGCGGCAGTAAAGTTGTTATACAAAACAAAGCCGGATCGTGTACTCCATACGCCTTTCACTAAATTCTTGACTAACAGGGTAAATATGATATATAATTAAAATGTATGATTATATGCTTTTTGCAAAGCAAAAAGAGGAGGATATGAAATAATGAGCACTTTTTCAATTGTTACCGATACTTCATGCGATATGCCGGCTGCGGTTGCCGAGAAAATGGGCATTACTGCTGTTCCGCTCAAGGTCACTATAGCCGATCAGACTTTCGACTGCTCGCTTTCAAAGCTCGATCTGGGCAGCAGCAGCTTTTACGATGTTTTAAGAAGCGGCGTTAACGTTAAGACGGCTTCTCCGTCTATCGATGACTATGAGAGATATTTCCGTCAGCAGCTTGAGCGTGGCCGTGACGTGCTGTACATCGGTTTTTCAACTGCACTTTCCGGCTCGTACAATGTGAGCCTTATCGCAGCAGAGGAGCTTCGTGAGGAGTTCCCCGAACGCAAGATCATCTGTGTGGACAGCCTTTGCGGCTCAATGGGTCTTTCCATGCTTATCTATCACTGCCTTGAAAAGCAGAGAAGCGGCGCTTCGATCGAAGAAGTGCGTGATTACGCCGAGAGCACAAAGGGAAAGATCTGCCATTGGTTCACGCCGAACGACCTCTTTTTCCTTAAAAGAGGCGGACGTATCTCCGCAGCGGCTGCGGCGGTAGGTTCTGTTATGAACATAAAGCCTGTTTTGAAATCCGATGAAACGGGCAAGCTCAAAGTAGTTTATAAGGCAAGAGGCAGAAAGCTTGCCATTGCAAAGCTCGTTGAGCAGATGAACGAGCATTACTACCCCGACGGCAGCGACACTGTGTTTATCACTCATGCCGATTGTGCGGAGGACGCAGAGCTTCTTGCACGCTCCATCACGAAGAATTACGGTATCAGCAATGTTATGATATCCGAGATAGGTCCTGCGCTCGGCGCACACTGCGGTCCGGGAACGCTGGCTCTGTTCTATCTCGGCGACGGACGATAAGGGGTAAGCAAGATGAGATTGGAAGAAAAAACGCTCTCATCGGAAACTTTTTATGAGGGCAGAATAGTTACTCTCACTTTAGATGACGTGGAGCTTCCAAACGGCGACAAGGCTAAACGTGAGGTTATCAAGCATCCTGCCGGTGTCTGTATAGCGGCGATCACGAGCGAGAACGAGCTTCTGTTCGTGCGACAGTACCGTTATCCTTTTCATGAGGTCGTTCTGGAGCTTCCGGCAGGAAAGATAGACGACCCGAAAACTACTCCGCTTGAAAACGGCAAGCGTGAGCTTCTTGAAGAGACGGGCGCTGTGGGCTTCAATTACGTTCCGCTCGGAGCGTTCTATGTTTCACCCGGTTTTACAGATGAGGTGGACTACCTTTATATGTGCAGGGTAGACCATTTTGAACAGCAGCAGCTTGACGAAGACGAGTTCGTAAACGTTGAGCGAATACCGCTCGATAAAGCGGTAGAAATGGTTCTCAACAACCTCATTCCCGACGGCAAAACGCAGGCAGCAGTTTTGAAAACGGCGATGCTGTTAAAAGCAGCGAACTGTTCAAATTGAATATGTAAATTGAATGTGGAAAGTGGAAAGTGGAAAGTGGAATGAATGAACTCGGCTTCGCCGAGTTGGATTTGTATTAGTTATCGCAAAACCATACTTTTTATTTGCTTCCGTGAGATAACTGTTTAAAATCAGGAGCGAAGCGACTCCGCCATTCGCCATTCCACTTTCCACATTCCACATTTAAAAAATAGTTTGTGTTGAATAAAGCTTGTCTTATTGCGGAATAATGTTATCGGTGATGATTATGAATTCTTCCGCACTTTGGCGAGATGATACGGCTCTTTGTACTAAAAAACGGCTTTTTCTTTTGTATATGCTCAATGTTTCCGACTGGATATGCACGCTTTCGCTGCTTGATACGGGGCTTTTTAAAGAGGCAAATCCACTTATGAAAGGCGTTATCGAAAATAAAGCGGCAGGCTTTTTTGTGAAGATAATCTTACCGCTTGCGCTCATTGCATTTGCGCTTTCAAAGATAAAACAAGCCGACAAACGACAGCTTCTGCTGTCAAACAACATCGCCCTTTTCGGAGTGGCGGTGTATTTTCTGCTCAATATTTACCATATCATGTGTTTTTGCATGATGTATATGATTTAGGTGTTTTATGGCAATATTAACTGTAAGCAATCTCTCGATGGCATTTGCGGAGAGAACGCTTTTTGAAAATATCTCTTTTCATCTTGAAAAGGGCGACAAGGTGGGTCTTATCGGTGCCAACGGTACGGGTAAGACTACGCTTTTTAAAATATTAACGGGACAGCTTTCCCAGACGGGCGGCGGTGTTTCAAAAGAAAAGGATCTTCGCTTCGGCTACATGGAGCAGTTTTCATGCAGCACATCGGGCAGAACGGTCTACACCGAGCTTCTGAGCGTCTTTGAAAAGCTTATTGTGACAGAGGCTCGCCTTGCGGAGATCGTCTGCGAGATGGAAAACGGAGACCACTCCAAGGAACTTCTGCTTGAAGAGATGACGCTGCGGGAGGGCTTTGAGCGTGACGGCGGCCTTACGTATGTAAGCCGCACGAAAGCGGCGCTTATCGGTCTCGGCTTTTCGGAAGATGATTTCGATATGTCGGTCGAAAAGCTTTCGGGCGGTCAGCGCTCGAAAATAGCTCTTGCAAAGCTTCTGCTCAGCGGTTCCGATATTCTTCTGCTTGACGAGCCGACGAACCATCTCGATATCTCGGCAGTCAACTGGCTTGAATCGTTTATCAAGGATTATCGTGGAACTGTTCTTGTCGTATCGCATGACCGATACTTCCTTGACGAGGTAACGAACAAAACGATAGAGATAGAGCACGGCAAGTCACGTACATACACAGGCTCTTATTCGGAGTTTATAGCTAAAAAGCAGAAGATACTCGAAGAAGAACGTGCGCACTATGAACAGCAGATGAAAGAGATACGCCGTATAGAGGGTATCGTAGAGCAGCAGAAGCGCTGGGGCGTGGCTCACAACTTCATCACTGCTGCAAGCAAGCAGAAGCAGGCTGACAGACTAAAAGAAGAGCTCGTTGCGCCCGATTCGGAGCTTGAAACGATCAGCTTTAAATTTACTCCGAAGTGCGAAACGGGCGAGGACGTGCTTATCGTTGACGGACTGAAAAAAAGCTTCGACGGCAAGCCGATATTTGACAACGTTGATATCCACCTGAGAAAAGGCGAACGAGTTTTTATTCTCGGTGAAAACGGCTGCGGAAAGACTACGCTTCTGAAAATAATACAGAAGGTCTGCAACGCCGATGCAGGCAGCGTGTTCCTCGGCGCAAATGTTGAGGTGGGATATTTCGATCAGGTTCAGGGCGGACTTGATCTTAAAAAGACGGCGCTTGAACAGGTTTGGGATACGTTCCCGTATATGACGGAAACCAAGATAAGAACGGCGCTCGGACATTTTCTTTTCAAGGGCGACGACGTTTTCCGCCCGATATCTGAAATGAGCGGCGGCGAAAGAGCAAGGATAGCTCTTTTGCAGCTTATGCTCGGCGGCGCAAATTTCCTGCTTCTTGACGAGCCGACTAACCATCTTGACACATCTTTCCGTGAACAGCTTGAAAAAACGCTTTCTGAGTACACGGGAACGATGCTGATCGTATCGCATGACCGTTATTTCATCAACAAGCTTGCCGACAGGATCCTTGTACTGACCGATAACGGTGTGAAGGAGTATCTCGGCAATTACGATTACTACATAGAAAAAACGAACGAAACGTTCGATAAAGGCATTTTCAGAGGTGCAAAGAAAAACGAGCCGAAAGAAAAGCCGCAGAACGATTATTTCCGCAGAAAAGAGGAACGCTCAAGGCTTGCAAAGGCAAAAACACGCCTTAAAAAGTGCGAGCAGGCGATAGAGGAAACAGAGGCTCAGATAGAGCAGATACAGGAGCTTCTATCGGGTGAAGAGGCGCAGTCCGATTACGAAAAGCTTATGGAGCACACCGAAAAGCTCAACGAACTGAACGCCCGCCTTGAAGAGCTTTACGAAGAGTGGGAAGAAGCAGGAACGGCGGTTCAATTGTCGGAAGACAATTGAACAATGGAAAATGGAAAATTGAAAATTGAAAATTGAAAATTGCGGAACTCGCCTGCGGCCAGTTGGATTATATTAGTCTTTGAAGAGCTGAATTATACTCGCTGTTGAGAGAAAACTATCAAGTTTGAAAAAGCTACTATAAAAACAGGAGCGAAGCGACTCCGAAATTTTCCATTTTCCATTTTCAATTTTCCATTTAAGAAGAACCTCGCCGCAGGCGAGTTCCTTCGCTCTGCACTCGATATAAAATTGTTTGTAAAAGAAAGGGGGAGAAATATGTCCGACGCTATTGCTGCAGTAATGATCGTGCTGCTTGCGGCTAATCTTGGGTGCCTGATATTTTTGATCATCAAGGCGTTCGGGTCGGGTAATAAGGATATAATCGACTCGGTAAAAAAGACCGACAAGCATCAGAAAGAGATCTACGAGCGGCTTACGAATCAGCAGGGGAAGCTTCGGCGTGAGCTTGCCGAGCAGAACAGCACGCAGCGGCAGGAGCTTTCGAGCGCCGTTTCAAGCAGCGTGTCGGCGCTGAGCAAAGTTCTTTCCGACAACATGGGCAACTCTCTTGCTTCGCAGAACAACAGGCTTCTGAGCATGGAAGAACGACTGAAAACTTTTTCGGTCGAGAACGAACAGAAGCTTTCGCAGATTAGAGAAACGGTCGAAAAGCGGCTCGATAAGATACAGGAGCAGAACAATGAAAAGCTTGACGAGATGCGCCTTATCGTTACCGAAAAGCTCAACAAGACGATCGACAGCCGCATGACGGAGTCGTTCAAGCTTGTAAACGACAGACTTGAACAGGTATATAAAGGCTTGGGCGAGATGCAGAGCCTTGCTTCCGGTGTGGGCGATCTGAAAAAAGTTCTCTCCAATGTAAAAACGAGAGGTATCTTGGGCGAGGTACAGCTCGGGGCAATTCTAAGCGAGATCCTCAGTCCCGATCAGTACGAAGAAAACGCAATGGTAAAGCCCGGCTCACGAAATGTTGTCGAGTTTGCGGTGAAGATGCCGTCCGGCAGCGGATTCGTTTATCTGCCGATAGATTCAAAGTTTCCGGGGGACACATATGCAGCGCTGAAAGAGGCTTACGATACAGGCGATGCCCAGCTTATAGACGAATCGGGAAAAGCACTCGTCCGCCGTATAAAGCATGAGGCAAAGGATATTCGTGACAAGTATATATGTCCGCCGAATACGACAGACTTTGCAATACTTTTCCTGCCGTTTGAAGGCTTGTACGCCGAAGCTGTGAACAGAGGTCTTATCGAAACGCTGCAAAGCGAATACCGTGTGAACATAGCAGGACCGAGCACGATGGCGGCTCTTTTGAACAGCTTGCAGATGGGCTTCAGAACACTTGCGATAGAAAAACGCTCAAACGAGGTGTGGAAGCTTCTTGAAGATGTGTCCGCAGAGTTTGACACGTTCGAGCGTTCGCTTGCGGCGGCACAGGATAAGATACGCAGCGCCGACAACGAGCTTGAAAAGCTTGTAGGAGTCCGCACACGTCAGATGCAGCGAAAACTTGCAAGACTTTCAGATTACGGTGAAGGTGCGGAAAAATTTAACATATAAATAAAGAATCAAAACTCCGATCAACGGCAATACTGTTATCAGTAATAGTTGATCGGAGTGATTTTTTTGCAGTACAGTAAAGTAGAGATATGCGGAGTAAATACGGCGGATATACGTGTGCTTAGCGAAAAAGAGAAGAAGCGTCTTCTGCATATAGTTAAGCACGGCGAGACGGAAAGAGAGCGCAGTGAAGCACGTCAGGAGCTTATCGAGGGCAATTTAAAGCTCGTTCTGAGCGTTGTGCAGAAATTTTCAAACAGGGGTGAGAATCCCGATGATCTGTTTCAGGTCGGCTGTATCGGGCTTATGAAAGCGATAGACAACTTTGACGATACGCTTGATGTAAGGTTCTCTACCTACGGAGTTCCTATGATAATCGGCGAGGTTCGCCGCTATCTTCGTGACAGCAGCTATATCCGTGTCAGCCGTTCGCTTCGTGATACGGCTTACAAAGCCATGCAGGCAAAGGAGCAGCTGCAAACGGAGCTGTCAAGAGATCCTACAGTAGAAGAGATAGCGCAGCGCCTGGAGATACCGAGGGAAGATGTTGTGATAGCGCTCGAAGCGATAGTGGAGCCTGTGTCACTGTATGAGCCTGTATTTTCCGATGGTTCCGATACAGTTTACGTTATGGATCAGATAAGCGATTCCTCCGGTGAATCGGGCTGGCTTGAAGAGCTTTCGATCAAGGAGGCGATAAAGAACCTGAGCGAGCGTGAGAAAAAGATACTGTCTCTGCGTTTCTACACCGGCAAAACTCAGACAGAAGCGGCAAGAGCAATAGGAATATCGCAGGCGCAGGTAAGCAGGATAGAAAAAGGAGCAATGGCGAAGATAAAGGCAAGCTGCAGGTGAGGGCTTTTTATAATGTGGAATTTGGAGAGTGGAATTAAGCGGCGATGACGCTTAATAATTGACAATTGACAATGGATAATTGACAATTGCGGAAGCCGCTTTGCGGCTTGATTATATAGTTTGTTTTTATTTGAACATTTACAGCTAAGCGGCTGTATTGCTTTAATTTGTTGAAAAACTCAAGTTTATTACAGCGGAAAGTTTTTTGCCCAGCTTTTTTTCAAAAAAAGCTGGCGGGTTCCAAGGGCAGAGCCCTTGGTCGCCGTCCGAAGACGGCGAAACTCCCCATACTTTAAGCCCTTTTAGGGGTGAATTCATAAAACAGTCCGGTGGACTGTTTTATGAAGAGGGGCATTTTGGCAGAAAATGCCCCTAAGTTCGATACTTATTATTTCTCCTCGCCTTTTCAAGGCGATGCAAAAAAATTATCGACAAGCTGAAGCGGCAAAGTCGCTTCGTTCCTGATTTGTTTTTATGATTGATCGAACAGCATATACAATCCTGCTGGAAAGCGGCTTGTTAAACTGTTGATTTAACAAGCCGCTTTGCCGTTATATTCTCTGCGTAAAAAGCGATAATTATTTGTTTGTAAGGTCACATACAGTGCCGATGAATACGGGTACGCTGTTTTTTGTGTCGTAGATAACGTATATGAAAGGTCTGTCAAGCTTTATAGTTTTTTCGGGCGGTGCTACAGCAGTGTCGCAGTTTATATCGACAACGGTAACTGCGGCTGCTTTCGTTCCGTTTTCATCAAGCTCTATAAATGTTTTGTGGATAACACTGTTTACATAAACGTTGTTGCCGAACTTTGATTCTGCAAGCTTTGAGAAATCGGCGTGTTTTTTGTCGAATGCTGTTTTCATGCCCATGTTTTGGAGAGTCTCGCTCATATTGAACGAACATTCGTATTTGAATTTTGGCATGATCGTTGTGCAGTCTTCATACTTTCTTGAATCCACAAGCTGACGAATAGTCGAGTCATTCATCTGTGCGATGTAATCGTCAACAGATACGCCCTCATTCGGAAGTATGGCAACGAATGCGTACTCCTCGTCTCGTCTCCATTTGCCTGTTTTTTCGTCTTCGATCGTGGTGTCATAGTACTTGATAAAGCCCTCCGAAAGCTCATCGCTTATATATGAGTACTCATCTCCGTAAAGGAAATCAGTCTCGCAGGTAGTGCCGTCATAATTATGGAATACGCTCTTGCTGATGTCCCATGACTCGTATTGTTCAGACCATTTTGCTTTGAAAGAAACGGCGTTAAGAAGCAGCGCAAGCTTGTCTGGAGTAAGCGAGTCTTCTTCAATGACCTTGTTGATCATGTCCTTTGTGTTTAGTTTTACCCAGTCATTGATCTTCTTGACAGTGGCATTGTTCGCAGGCTCACGAAATACTTCGGCGAAGTAATCTTTTCTGATCTCTTCGGTGAAAGCACTGTTAATGTCTACATCGTTACGATCCATAATGTACATTGAATTTGCAGTGTTGAGAATACCGCCGCCGTTGATGGTGGCTATATACTTCTTCATGTATTCGTTGATACTCTCAACGCTGTTGTCGCCGCCGCCGAGCATTTGCAGCATTTCCTGCTTTGTCTCGTTATCTGCACCGTTTTCAAGCATCGCAAGCGCAGTATATATAGAAAGAGGGGAGACGAGCGTGTTAGTGCCCTTTTCGTATGAGCGCTTGAAAACCTGAGCCGAAAAGTCGTTCATACCGTCGTTTACTGTGTAAGGAGCGTCGGCGCTTCTTGACTGAGTGATCTTGTCTATGTCCACGCTGTCACGAAGTATGGTCAAAGCGTCGTTAGATGTGATCAGACCGTCGTTGTCGATATCGATACGATCAAGTACAGCGTTGCTTTTCCGAACGAGACCTATCGACATACGAAGCGTACCGAGTGCGTCCGATGAGGTGAGAATACCGTCCATGTCATAGTCACCTTTATAGACGAGTGTTCTTGCGTTAGCCGAAACGCATGCAAGAGAAGCTGTCATAGAAATTGCCAAAGCAGCGGCAGCGGCTCTTTTTGTAAATGATCTTTTCATGATTGTCCTCCTTTAATTAAATGGAAAATTGAAAATGGAAAATGGAAAATTGCGGTCAGGCTCACTGCGTTCGCCTTTTTTATAATGTGGAATGGCGGAGTCGCTTCGCTCCTGTTTTGTATTTGCGTATAGAAAGCTGAAAGATATCTCCCGGTAACGAATGAAGCACAGATTTCCGTGAACTCATTCATTCCACTTTACATTTTCCACATTCCACATTAAAAAAGCGAAAAGGTGCTTTCACTTATTAGACGTACCAAAAAGAAAAAACTCTCACTTTTTTTCATATTTTTCCAAAAAAATTTCAAGAGAAAAGTTGGGTCAGGAGGGTCAGATCATTTTCTGTCAGTGCAATGGTTACGCTTTCCGTGCCTTCTTTGGTCAGATGGTCGGAGTATACGATATATTGCGTGACTTTACCGCCCGATGAGGTTGCTTCTATTTTGCCTCGGTAGCCTTTGCTTTCAAAAGCATTTTCGGAAGGTTCTCTTTTGAGTATCTCCGATATCTGACCGATCGTGTCTGCGTCTGTGTATATATTTTTTTCGTTTGATATAAACGTCAAGGCTGTTATGTCGGATGCTTCACTTTCTTGTGCAGGCTCAATGTTTTCGGCTTCGGCTGCATCTTCGGGTATTACTGCGATATCATCGTTTTGCTCTGCTGCGATGTCGTCGGCAAAGTTATATGTGTTTTCTTTTGCTTTGTCATCTTTGGTATTGTTTGTAAATTGGCGCTCTTCATAGTCTGTATAGGGTGTGTCGGCCATGTTCTGAGTTGTGTTTGACGAGAACGCTCCGTGGATCCCTACAGCTGTAAGCACAACGAATGCCGCAGCAAGGGGCATAAGGCTTGTGCGTATTACTCTTAATTTGCGGTCACGAGCTTTGATCTCTTCCGCACGCTCGAAAACGAGCTTTTCAAAATCCTGATCATTCCTCATTTACAAACCCCTCCTCCGTAAGAATTTTTTTGAGCGCAGCTTTTCCTCTTGTAACGTAGTTGTCTATCTGCTTTGTTGTTTTACCCATGACCTTTGCCGCCTCGGCGTAGGATAGCTGCTCGAAGTAGACGAGATGCAGCGCCGTGCGGTAATTTTCCGTAAGCTTTGGCAGCGCTTCATGGAGCTTTCGTGAGCGCTCGTCCGTTACCATTCTCGCTTCTATCTCGGCGTAATCGTCGTCGGCGGTCAGGCGTGAATCATCGTCAAGCAGCATCATGCGCTTGTGCTTTCGTATGTGGTCTACCGCTTTATGGTGCGCCATCGAGTAAAGGTAGCTTTTAAGTGACGAGCGGAACGAGAATCTGTTCGGTCTTGCTATCAGCTCGGCAAAGCAGTCGGCGGCGATATCCTCGGCGGTATCGGGATTTTTAACAAAGCTGTTTATAAAGAAAATAAGCGGGTCGTGGAACTCGGCGATTATTGCGGAAAAAGCGCTTTTGTCGCCGCTTAGAAAATTTCTGAATGCGTCCTCGGCAGAAAGCACGGAAGCTCCCCCTTCCTGATTATTAGTCGTTTGAGCTCGGCGATATCCTCACCGTATTTTACAGTTTAAGTTTACCATAACAAACGGTTCATGTAAACAAATAATAATAATTGCCAAGCGGAATTATAGATAGACATAACCGCTTTAAACTTCAACCTCTGCCGGGTGTTTCACAAGAGCGTGCGCAGATGTGAGCGTGAAAAATCGCATTTTCACTTGTTTTTTTGAAAAAATTTCTTGTCAAGAGCTAAAAAAATTACAAATACCTCTTGACAAACTGCCTTGATTGGGCTAAAATAGTAAATTGTATCATAATAGCCGATTTTGGGCGCTTCGGGAAAAAATGAGTGATTTTCTGCTGCAAATGTGACATATTTCACAAAGCATGATATTAAAGTTTGTTGAAGCATACAAACTTTATGATCGCACCGAAAAGCCCCTGTCCGCCTGAGAAAAACATTTGGCAGTTCGGCTGTTTGCAAATTTAAGATTGGAGTGACAGCAAGCCTATGGTGAATGTAAAGCCTGTAAAAATGGGAAGCACGACACGCATGAGCTTCGGCAAGATCGACGAAGTCATCGATATGCCTAATCTTATCGAGATCCAGAAGAAATCATACGAATGGTTCCTTGATGAGGGTCTCAAAGAAGTTTTCAGAGATGTGTCGGGTATTTCCGATCATTCCGGTAACCTGGTGCTGGATTTTGTAGATTATTTTCTTGACATTGCTCACCCGAAGCATTCCGTTATCGAGTGTAAAGAGAGAGACGCTACATATGCAGCTCCGCTCAAGGTAACTGCACGTCTTACTAACAGAGAGACCGATGAAGTAAAGGAGTCCGAGATCTACATGGGCGATTTCCCGCTCATGACTGAAAGCGGTACGTTCGTTATCAACGGTGCAGAGCGAGTTATCGTATCTCAGCTCGTTCGTTCTCCCGGCGTGTACTACAAGATGGATCACGACAAAACAGGTAAAGAGCTTTTCTCCTCTACCGTTATCCCGAACAGAGGCGCATGGCTTGAATACGAGAACGACATCAACGACGTTTTCTATGTAAGAATCGATAAGAACAGAAAGATCCCTGTAACGGCATTCCTTCGTGCTCTCGGTCTCGGAACGGATGAAGAGATCCTTGCATATTTCGGCGACGACGAGAGAATGAAGGCAACTATTGCAAAGGACGGCTGCACAAATTCTGAAGACGGTCTTCTTGAGGTTTACAAGAAGCTTCGTCCTTCCGAGCCGCCTACGGTCGAAAGCGCACAGCAGCACCTCGACAACCTCTTCTTCGACCCCAGACGCTACGATATGTCGAGAGTCGGCCGTTACAAGTACAATAAGAAGCTCGGCGTTTCGAGAAGAATCACAGGTCAGACAATGGCTGCTCCCGTTGTCAACCCCAGAACAGGCGAGATCCTCGCTATGGACGGCGATGTTATCAGCCGTGAGCTTGCTCTTGAGATCGAGAACGCAGGCGTAAAGGAAGTTCTCGTAAAGCTTGAGAACGACAGAGTTATCAAGGTTATCTCAAACGGCATGGTAGACATGTCCTGCTACGTTGATTTCGATGTCAACGAAAAGTGCGGCATCGACGAGAAGGTTCGTTTCAGCGTACTTTGTGAGATCCTTGACGGCGGCTTTGAGGGCGATGAGCTCATCGAAGAGTGCAAGAGAAGAAGAAATGATCTTGTTCCTAACACTATCACGATCGACGATATCTTCGCTACAGTCAACTACATGAACAACCTCGCTTGCGGCGTAGGTACAACTGACGATATCGACCACCTCGGCAACCGTCGTATCCGCTGCGTAGGCGAACTTCTTCAGAATCAGGTAAGAATAGGCTTCTCACGTCTTGAAAGAGTAGTTCGTGAGAGAATGACTCTCCAGGCTCAGGATATGGAGGGCATCACGCCTACATCGCTTATAAATATCCGTCCCGTGACTGCTGCGATCAAAGAGTTCTTCGGTTCTTCGCCGCTTTCACAGTTCATGGATCAGAATAACCCGCTCGCAGAGCTTACACATAAGAGAAGACTTTCCGCACTCGGCCCGGGCGGTCTTTCAAGAGACCGTGCAGGATTCGAGGTTCGTGACGTTCACTACAGCCACTACGGAAGAATGTGCCCGATCGAGACTCCTGAAGGACCGAACATCGGACTTATCTCTTATCTTGCTACGTTTGCAAGAGTAAACTCCTACGGCTTCGTTGAGGCTCCGTTCAGAAAGATCGACAAGGCTACGGGCGTAGTTACCGACGAGGTAGTTTACATGACTGCCGACATGGAGGACGAATTCATTGTAGCACAGGCTAACGAACCGCTCGACGAGAACCACCGCTTCGTAAGAAAGAAAGTTCACGGACGTTTCAGAGACGAGTTCGTTGAGCTTGAAGCAAAGCGTTTCGACTATATGGACGTATCGCCGAGAATGGTAGTTTCCGTTGCTACGGCAATGATCCCGTTCCTTGAGAACGATGACGCAAACCGTGCTCTCATGGGATCAAACATGCAGAGGCAGGCAGTGCCGCTTCTCGTTACAGAGTCACCGATCGTCGGTACAGGTATCGAGTACAAAGCAGGCGTTGACTCGGGCGTTTGTCTGCTTGCAGAGGACGACGGCGTAGTTACTCAGGTAAGCGCCGACACTATCACAGTAAGATACGACAGCCACAAAGAGGGCGCTCCTCTTGACGATACAGGCAGAGTCGTAGAACATGAAGTAACTAAGTTCCTGCGTTCAAACCAGGGAACATGTATAAATCAGATCCCGATCGTTGAGGTTGGTCAGAGAGTTAAGAAGGGCGACGTACTTGCCGACGGTCCCGCTACGAACCACGGTGAGATCTCGCTCGGTAAGAATGCTCTTATCGGCTTCATGACATGGGAAGGCTACAACTACGAGGACGCCGTACTTCTTAACGAGAAGATGGTAAGAGAGGACTACTACACCTCTATCCACATCGAGGAGTACGAAACAGAAGCAAGAGAAACCAAGCTCGGACCGGAGGAGATCACAAGAGAGATCCCGAACGTCGGTGACGATATGCTCAAAAACCTCAACGAAGACGGTATCATCCGCATCGGTGCAGAGGTAAAGACAGGCGATATCCTCGTCGGCAAGGTAACTCCGAAGGGCGAAACAGAGCTTACGGCAGAAGAAAGACTTCTCCGTGCTATCTTCGGTGAGAAGGCAAGAGAGGTTAGAGATACTTCCCTCAGAGTTCCTCACGGCGAGAGCGGCACGGTCGTAGACGTAAAGGTATTTACAAGAGAAAACAGCGACGAGCTGCAGCCCGGCGTTAACAAGGTAGTCCGCTGCTATCTTGCTCAGAAGAGAAAGATCAGCGTCGGCGATAAGATGGCCGGCCGTCACGGTAACAAGGGTGTCGTTTCCAGAATCCTTCCGCAGGAGGATATGCCTTTCCTGCCCGACGGTACTCCGCTTGACATCGTGCTCAACCCCTTGGGCGTACCTTCACGTATGAACATCGGACAGGTTCTTGAAGTACACCTCGGTTACGCTGCTAAGGCGCTCGGCTGGAAGATCATGACGAGCGTATTCGACGGCGCACACGAGCAGGATATCTTCAATATTTATAAAGATCTTGCAGTCAAGGCAAAGAACGGCGAACTTCCGCCGCCTGCTTCGCCGAAATTCATCGACTTCACCGAGTGCTTTGAAAAGAACGGCATCTCTATGGAGTGTAAAACAATGATGCGTGACGGCAGAACGGGCGAATACTTCGACAACCCCGTAACGGTAGGCTACATGTACTACCTCAAGCTCCATCACCTCGTTGACGATAAGATCCACGCACGTTCCACAGGTCCTTACTCTCTCGTAACACAGCAGCCTCTCGGCGGTAAAGCTCAGTTCGGCGGCCAGCGTTTCGGTGAGATGGAGGTTTGGGCACTTGAGGCATACGGTGCGGCTTACACGCTGCAGGAGATCCTCACAGTCAAGTCTGACGACGTTGTAGGACGTGTAAAGACATACGAATCCATCGTTAAGGGCGAGAATATCCCGAAGCCGGGTATCCCCGAGTCGTTCAAGGTACTTATCAAGGAGCTTCAGTCGCTTGCTCTTGATGTAAGAGTTATCGACGAGAACGGCGAAGAGATCGACCTTAAGCAGGATCTTGACGAAGAGACAAACCCGAAGGCAGTCGAGAACAGCGCATTCCCCGGAAAGAGCGTTCTTACAGCTAAGGATATGAAGGGCTTCTCTCCCGATGATAACCCCGACAACAAGAGCATCTTCGGCGACTCCGACGCTCTTGACGACGCTTACAACGACGACGAATTCTTTGGCGACGAAGATTTTGACGACGATGATTTCGATGATGATATGAACGACGGCGGCGAGGATTATCTCAGCGATGAGGATGAGGAAGAAGACCTCTACTTCGACGACGACGGCAGCGAAGATTATTAATTGAGGGAGGACAAGAAAACTATGGCATTTAATGCATTTAATTCCGTTAAGATAGGTCTTGCGTCCCCTGAGCAGATCAAATCTTGGGCTTACGCCGAGGACGGCGAGGTCAAAAAACCCGAAACCATCAACTACCGCACACTCAAACCCGAAAGAGACGGTCTTTTCTGCGAGCGTATTTTCGGACCGCAGAAGGACTGGGAGTGTAACTGCGGAAAATATAAAAGAGTAAAGTACAAAGGCAAGGTCTGCGAAAACTGCGGAGTTGAGATCACACGCTCAAAGGTTCGCCGTGAGCGCATGGGCTACATCAGCCTTGCAGCTCCCGTTTCGCACATCTGGTATTTCAAGGGTATCCCTTCAAGGATCGGCCTTATGCTCGACGTATCGCCGAGAACACTTGAAAAGGTGCTTTACTTTGCCGCATACATCGTAACCGATCCCGGTGAGGCAAGAGAGCTTAAAGAGTGCCAGTGCCTCACAGAGCAGGAATACAGAGAGATGCGTGAGAAGTACGAGGACGACTTCAAAGCAGGCATGGGCGCAGAGGCTATCAAAGAGCTTCTTATGAAGATCGACCTTGAAGAGCTTTCCAAAGAGCTCAAAACAGAGCTTGAAGATGCTTCCGGTCAGAAGAAAGTCCGCCTTATCAAGCGTCTTGAAGTAGTAGAGGCATTCCGTCTTTCGGGCAACCGCCCCGAGTGGATGATCCTCGATGTTATCCCCGTGATCCCGCCGGATATCCGTCCGATGGTACAGCTTGACGGCGGCCGTTTCGCAACGAGCGACCTTAACGATCTGTATCGCCGTGTTCTTAACAGAAACAACCGTCTGGCAAAGCTCATCGAGCTTGATGCGCCCGACATTATCATAAGAAACGAGAAGAGAATGCTTCAGGAAGCTGTCGATGCGCTTATCGACAACGGCAGAAGAGGCAGACCCGTAACAGGACCGAACAACAGAGCGCTCAAGTCGCTTTCCGACATGCTTAAGGGTAAGCAGGGACGTTTCCGTCAGAACCTTCTCGGTAAGCGTGTTGACTACTCCGGACGTTCCGTTATCGTCGTAGGCCCTGAGCTTAAGATGTATCAGTGCGGTCTTCCTAAGGAGATGGCTCTCGAACTCTTTAAGCCCTTCGTTATGAAGCGCCTTTGCGAGACAAAGAAGGCTCAGAACATCAAGGCTGCAAGAAAGGCAGTTGAACGTTCCAACCCCGAAGTATGGGACGCACTCGAAGTAGTTATCAAGGGCCATCCCGTAATGCTCAACCGTGCGCCTACGCTTCACCGTCTCGGTATCCAGGCATTCGAGCCGGTACTCGTTGAGGGTCGTGCTATCAAGCTTCATCCGCTCGTTTGTACCGCATTCAACGCCGACTTCGACGGCGACCAGATGGCTGTTCACGTTCCGCTTTCCGCAGAGGCACAGGCCGAGGCAAGATTCCTTATGCTTGCTTCCAACAACCTGCTCAAGCCTTCCGACGGTAAGCCTGTAACAGTTCCTACACAGGATATGATCCTTGGTTCCTACTACCTTACGCTTGACAAAGCAGGCGAAAAGGGCGAGGGCAAGGTATTCAGAGATATCGACGAGGCTATGATGGCTTACGAGACAGGCGTTGTAAGCCTGCACGCTGCGATCAAGGTACGCCGTGAGGAGGACTTTGAAGGCAGACATATCGTTGATATCGTAGATACAACAGTCGGTAAGATCATCTTCAACAGACCTATCCCGCAGGATCTCGGCTTTGTTGACAGATCTATCCCCGGCAATGAGCTTAAGTTCGAGATCGACTTCCTCACAGGCAAGAAGCAGCTCGGACAGATCATCAAGAAGTGTCTTGAAAAGCACGGCACACAGCCGACTTCCGTTGTTCTTGACGCTATCAAGGCTCAGGGTTACAAGTACTCCACAAAGAGTGCTATCACGGTAGCCGTTTGTGACGCTACTATCCCGCCGCAGAAGAAAGAACTTATCGCTGAGGCCGAGAAGAGAGTCGATAAGGTCTACAATATGTACAACATGGGTCTTCTTTCAAACAACGAGCGCTACGGCCGTGTGCTCAAGATCTGGGAAAAGACAACAGACGAGGTTACGGAAGCACTCCAGGGCAACCTCGACAGATACAACCCGATCTACATGATGGCAGACTCAGGTGCCCGTGGTTCTATGAGCCAGATCAGACAGCTTGCCGGAATGCGTGGACTTATCGCCAACACATCCGGTAAAACGATCGAAATTCCGATTCGTGCTAACTACCGTGAAGGTCTTAACGTACTCGAATACTTTATTTCCTCTCGTGGTGCGAGAAAGGGTCTTGCCGATACGGCTCTTCGTACAGCCGACTCGGGTTACCTTACAAGACGTCTTGTTGACGTATCGCAGGAAGTTATCATCTATGAAGAGGACTGCGGTACTAAGAGCGGTCTTGAAATATTCGATATCAAGGAAGGCAAGCAGCTTATCGAGGATCTCGGCGAGCGTCTTGTCGGCAGATATCTCCTTGACGACTTTACGGACGAGAACGGCAATGTGCTCGTATCAAAGGATAAGCTCATGGATTCCCATGACGCAAAGATCATTGTTGACGCAGGCACAGAGAAGATCACAGTTCGTTCCGTTATCGGCTGCCGTGCCAAGCACGGTGTGTGCCGCAAGTGTTACGGTTCCAACCTTGCAAACGGTCAGGCTGTAACAGTCGGCGAAGCAGTAGGTATCATCGCAGCACAGTCTATCGGTGAGCCGGGTACACAGCTTACGATGCGTACGTTTCATACGGGCGGTGTCGCATCGAGCGAAGATATCACACAGGGTCTTCCCCGTGTCGAGGAACTGTTCGAGGGCAGAAAGCCGAAGCATCTTGCGATCCTTGCAGAGATCTCCGGTCAGGTACGCTTCGAGGACATCAAGGGCAACACACACGTTGTTATCTACAACCCCGAAACACAGGAAGAGAAGACATATCTTATCCCGTTCGGTTCAAGAGCTATCGTAGAAGAGGGTCAGTTCCTCCAGAAGGGAAGCAAGATCACCGAGGGTGCATCGAACCCGCACGATATCCTTGCTATCCTTGGTCCCGACGATGTACAGAACTACCTTATCCAGGAAGTTCAGAAGACATACCGTATGCAGGGTGTTGAGATCAACGATAAGCATATCGAAGTCATCGTTCGTCAGATGATGAAGAAGGTCCGCATCGAAGACGGCGGCTCGACCGACTTCTTCACAGGCACACTTGCCGAGAAGAATGAGGTTCTCGCAGCTAACGAAGCAATCAGAGAAAGGATCGAAAACGGTGAAGAGGGCCTTAAGGAAGCTGTGTTCAGCCAGCTCCTGCTCGGTATCACGAAGGCATCTCTTGCAACCGATTCGTTCCTGTCGGCAGCGTCGTTCCAGGAGACGACGAGAGTTCTTACCGAAGCCGCTATCAGAGGCAAGGAAGATCCGCTGCTCGGCCTTAAGGAGAACGTTATCATCGGTAAGCTCGTTCCTGCCGGTACGGGTATGAACCGCTACAACGATATCAAACTTGAAAGCACGGAAAAGTCCCCCGAGGAAGAACAGCCCGAGGCTGACGAATCCGTAGTTGAAGAGAACGAAGAAGAATAATAACCATAAGCTCCCTCTCACGGTTTGTGAGGGGGAGCTTTAGTATTTAGATAGAAAAAGTAAAGAAATACACACCAGGAAGCGATCACATTGTTCGTTTAGTGAAGAGTGAACAGTGAATAGTTTAGGAAAAGCTGCGTTAAAAACAAGCACGAAGTGCTTCCGTTATTGTCCATTATCAATTTGATAAAGACTGTAAGAGTAAGGAAGCAGATTTAGTTACCTGATAAGTATTATTATTAATAATTAGATAAAATGTAACCTATCTGTAAATATTATAAAATGGTGCAATATGACGGTTGAAAAAGAAAGAAAAATAATGTAGAATAGTAAAGGTTCAAAAAATCTGACACGAATTATCAGAAACAAAGATAAAGGAGAGAAAAATATGTTCAAAAAATATTCGGCGCTTGTGCTTGCAGCAGCGATCCTTGTATGCTCTGCATTTACAGGCTGCCAAAAAGACACCGAGGATAAGAATAACACAAGCTCGCAGGATACTTCTTCCGCAGTATCATCGCAGGCAGCTAAGCAGTACGATTTAAAAGAGCTTGGTCTTGTTGCGGATTATCTCGATGATAAAGATCACGAGGTAGGCTATCAGCTTGAATCTCCCGATGAGGGCGAGGAGATAGCTATTCTTCACACAACGATGGGCGATATCTACATGAGATTTTTCCCCGACGCTGCTCCTAAGACCGTTGAGAACTTCCTTACTCATTCCAAAAACGGTTACTATGACGGCTTGATCTTCCACAGAGTCATCAATGACTTCATGATACAGGGCGGTGACCCCAAGGGTGACGGCACAGGCGGTGAGAGCGTAAGCGGCGGCAAGTTTGAAGATGAGTTCTCGAACAAGCTGTTCAATATCAGAGGCTCCGTTGCTATGGCTAATTCCGGTCAGGATACAAACGGCAGCCAGTTCTTCATCAACCAGGCAAAAACAGTTGATTTTGCAAGCTCCGAAGCAAGCTGGAAGGGCGTTTACGATGCTATCTGCCAGTACCAGGATGCAGGTCAGCTCAATGCTTTCCTTTCAATGTATGGTCAAAGCTACAATGCTTTCTATAATACCGATATGGTTACAGACGATATAAAGAAGCTCTACGAGCAGGAGGGTGGCAACCCGTCGCTTGACGGCGCATTTAACGCACTTGACAGAGGTCACACCGTATTTGCTCAGGTGTTCAAGGGCATGGACGTTGTAGACAAGATTGCAGCAGTTGAAACAGATCCCTCGAACAACAAGCCGGTAACCGATGTTGTTATCGAGTCGGTAGAGGTTACGGAATATCATAAGTAATCTTATTTGATTGCGGACTGTGGAATGATTGATAATTCGTTCCATAGTCTGATTTACTGATTATTTTTAAACACTAAAGCGCCCTCAGGCTTATTGCCGAGGGCGCTTTTATAGATGTTAGATGTTATTACCGAAAATTACATTTCAAGAACTTTTGTGATGTGCTCACAGTTGTTTTCGTTGAACTCAAATCTGAGCGAGCCTTCGTTGAGAACTACTGTGGAGTCGATCGTGTTGTACTTCTTGATGATCTCCTTGTAGTTTACTATCTCATAATCCTTGACGATGGATACGTTTTCACCGAAGAAACGCTTCATTTCAAATTCATCGCTGAATACGAGAACCTTTCTCATTCCGTTCTGATCGATCGATACGGGGCGCAGACTGTTGCGGTCGTTGCCGTACATCGGAAGAACGTATCTTGCTGTGATGAACTCACGGATCATGCGCTTCTCAAGCGATCTGATCTCCTGCTCCTTATTCGGGTTGTTGGACTTTGTCTGGAGCTTCTGGAAGAGCGTTGTCATGCTGAACATGAGCTCGGGGTTCATAACGGGGATCTTCACGAAATCTCTCTCGTAGATATCGAGCTTCTCTGCGATCTTGTCGGTCGAGAGAATGATCCAATGACCTGTTTCGTCAAGAACAAGCTCCTGAATACCGTGTCTTCTGTATTCAAACAGCATGTTGAAGATGTCTTTTGCTCTGTATTCCTGGAGATATACCTTGATGCCCGCATTTGCGAAGTTTTCAACGGATTTCTCTGCAAGATATTTCTCGGAGAAGATATGACCCTTGTTGTTGCCGTCGATGAGGATATGTCTTGTGTGAGCGTCAAACTCTGCATACATAACGTCTGCATCGGCGATCATCGAAGCAAGCTTGTCATAGCCTGTGTCAACGCTCTTGCGGAGGTTGTCGATCTTAACGGGATCTACTGTGAACTGCTCGTTCTCGATCTCGATAGCTTTCTTTGTATCCTTTATGATCTTGACCTGATCCTGGATAGTGAGCTTGCCCGGTGCTTTCGGCTGAGCATCGCCGTACATGAGGTTTGAAAGATCGAACATATCGTTCTTCTTTTCGTTCTCCTGAGCTATCTCGCTGAGCACAGTGTTTACGCCCTTCGATTTAGCGGAGTTTGGCTTTGCCGTGATAGGTGCGGCACTAACAACGCCGTCGGAATAAGCCGCCGGTGTATCGTCGGGAACATCCTCAACGAAGAGAGGCTTCGATACCTTGAACGCCTTCTTGACCTTGTTGCCGTCTACGCCGTCGGATACGCTGTTGATAACGAGACCGTCGGGATTGTCGCCTGCGCCTTCTGCCGGCTTGATGTAGTCTTCAACGCTCTTTTTCGGAGCGGGAGGAGCATACTGAACGGAGCCGCTTTTCTTTGTGTTTACGCCTGCTATGTAATCGGACGTTCTGTGCTGAGCAGATTCATAAATGCTCGGACCTGCCGGGCTCATGCCGTCGCCCTTGGCGATCTGCTTGCTGCCGTAGATGTTCGTTTTCTTGAACTCGTTCATCGTTGTGATGGGAGCAGCCTTTTCGGGAGCGTTCTGCGGCTTGTAGTAGCTGCTCGGAGCGGCTTCTTCTATATCAGGCTCGCTGTCGAGTCCGGAAAGATCAAGGTTCGGAACTTTTCCGCTGCTGTCGGGGAGTGAGAGTCCGTCAAGCGGAGACTTCTTATCTTCTTCATCGCTGAAGAAGATACCGCCGCCTGCCGGCTTGTTGAGAACGCCTGCCGCTGCGGCTGCTGCCGGTGCAGGTACGCCTGCAGCCTGTTTTGCTGCAAATGCCGCTGCTGCTGCCGGGGGCAGACCGAAGGGAACCTTCGGAGCGTTTGCTTCTTTTTCGGCTTTCTCTTTTTCGGCTTCTTCCTTAGCCTTTGCTTCAGCTTCGGCCTTTGCCTTTGCAGCTTCCGCTACGCCTGCCTTGGCTTCTTCTGCGGCCTTTTCAGCCTTTGCTGCTCTTTCCGCCTCGGCTGCACGCTTAGCGTCAGCTTCGGTGGCTGCCTTCATAGCTTCTTCCGCTCTGATCTTTGCCTCTTCGGCTTCGGCCTTAGCGGATGTACACTGCTTCATAAGCTCTTCGATCTTGATGTTTGCCTCTTCAAGACGAGCTTTTTCTTCATCGACAGCTTTCTTTGCTTCTGCCTTGATATCCTCAATGACTTTAGCTTCTGCGGCTGCCTTTTCTTCCTCTGCTTTTTTCAGTACGTCGTCTTCAAGATCGAACGGGTTAACAAAGGAATCGATATTCTTGATGCGCTCGTCTTCGGGATCAACAACAGACTGATCGTACTTCGGCTTGGCACCCTTAAGGATCGCCTTGTTCATGATAAAGCCGAGGCTCGACGGGTTGATTATGTAGTGCGTTATCTTATGATATGCAAGAAGTCTTGTTTCTATTTCGTAAAGGCCCTTGAACGGCATACCTACCGAACGAGCCTCCGTAAAGTCTGTAAATACGGGGCAGAAATTGTTTGCGCCGTCGGAGAATGTGAGCGGCTTGAAGTCGTCGATATTCTCATCTGTGATCTCGGTGAGATCTTCATTAAGAGCATAGGTGTAGATCTTGCTTCCGAGGAACGATTCTGCAATGGCGGAGCGAAGCTCGTCGTCGCCTCTCTGCATGAACTTGAGCACCTTGGAGTAAAGCTCGGGAGCAATGAGACCCTCTGACTTAACGTGCTGATCGAAGTCTTCGGGAGCGTAAACATGACTGTTTTCGCCGTTTACTATGATCTTGTTAAGACCGAAACGCTTGAGGTCGTCAAAGAATGCGCCCTTCTCGTCGATCGTCTGAGCGATAGTGTCTTCAACGCCGATCTCGGCTGCTCTCTTTATGGTGCAGACATTTACACAGAACTCATCGTCAAGATACGGATAGTTCGTGATGAGCGAATATGTGCAGTAGATCTCGTCTGCGCTGATAACATCTTCGAGGTTCTTCTGAACGGGATCCTTCGGCTTGATGTCGAGTTTATCTTTTACGAGCTTCTCAAGACACTTAGCACAGATGTTTCTGCCGTCAAGCAGGAACAGCTCGGATTCCTTGAATCTCTCGTTACAGATAGCACAGTTTGTTATACGATTGGAATTCGGACGCTTTGCCGAGCCGCCTCTGTTGATCCTTTCGGTAACGGGAGGCAGGTTCGTTCTTGTGGACGTCATCTCAACGGCAGCCGTTCTGTCGGATGTTCTTGTGATCTCGTAATCGTAGATCTCACCATCGGGAGTGCGGATCTCTTTGACTGCGAAATCCTGCGGCTTGCGCTGACGGTTTTTCCACATGTTGAGCTCACGCTGAGGAAGCGGAGCGATCTCGCCGTTGATTACCTTGAACGTTGCGCCTCTGCGTGAATCGGTGTAGATCTGGAAATACTCGTTCTCGACAAGAAGCTTCATTGTGTCGGTCTTTTCAAACTTGACTCTCTTCTTATCGGGCTCTTTTGCCGTTGCCTGAGTTGTTGCAGGTGCGTCTGCCGGTGCTGCCGGCTTCGTAGCGGAGGGAGCTGCGGATTTCTGAGTGCTGAGCTCGGGAACATGCTGGTTTTCGGGCAGGATAACAGGTTCGGGAGCCGTTACAACGGGAGCAGCCGTAAGAGTGCCGTCCTCGTTGATCTTAGAGATAAGATAATCGAAAGGCTTGCCCGAAGAATCCTTGACCGTTGTGATAACAAATCCCGTTGGGTTCTTCACTCTGTTCTTCCACATGTTCAGCTCACGCTGCTCGATATTGACGATCTCGCCGTCAACTACCTTGAACACCTTGGAAGCACGCTTATCTTTATAGAACTTGCAGAACTCTGTTTCAAGAAGAAGCTCTGTAGTATCGTTGTCCTGGAATACGACTCTGTCGGTGGGCTTTTCAGCGATCTTATCGTCGTCTTTCGGACGGTTCGCCACCTGTGATGCTGCCGGTTTCTTGGAAGCAGATGTTGCGGCAGGCTTATCGGAAGCCAGTGATGCCTGAGTCTTTACAGCGGGCTTAGCTTCCGTTGCAGGAGCCGCCGCCGCTGCTGCCGCAACTGCGGCAGGAACATTTGCCGTCGAGGGCGGTGCCTGGGGAGCAGCATCTCCGCTGCGCTCTATCTTATAATCATACGGCTGACCCTTGGAGTCGTTTATAATGGTAACATTGAAGTTATCGGGATTCTTTGCGAGGTTTTTCCACAGGTTAAGCTCACGTACTTCGATGTTTTCAACTTCGCCGCCGATGACCTTGAATGTTCTGTTTGTCTTCTTGTCCTTGTAGACGGGGAAATATTCGTTTTCGTAGATCTTCTCCACGTCGGGCGTTTCTTCAAACTTGATCCTTGAAGCTTTGTCGCTGTCAGCGATCACGGTAGTAACAGACCCTGTATGCTTCGGTTTTGCCGGAGCTGCCGCAGGTGCAGGTGCTTTTGCAGAAACGGGAGCTTTTGTTGCTGCTGCCGGTGCCGATGCTGCCGCCGGAGTAGTTGCCGGAGTTGCTGCCGGAGCTGTTGCTGCGGGTGCAGGTGCTGCTTTATCGGCAGCGGGAGCTTCGGCGTTTGCTGCCGGAGCAGGTGTTGAAGCAGGAGTGGGAGCGGGAGCTGCGCCTCTTGCAACTCTCGATATCTCATAGTCAACGATTTTACCGCTTGCGTCTTTAAGGGGTCTTACGTTGAAGCCTGCAGGATTCTTTTTTCTGTTCTTCCAAAGATTAAGCTCTTTGATGCCTATCGGAACAGGGTTAGCGTTTTCAATGACCTTATAGGTCTTCGAGGATCTTTTGTCGGTATAGATATTACAATACTCGGTCTCAAGAACCAGGTTGATACTTTCGTCGTTTTCGAAAATACTCTTGATGTTAGATGTTTTGCCGTTTTTTGCATCGGGCATATAAATCCCTCCTTCTCATAGAATTTTACTATATTTCAGTAAATTTTTCAATAGAATTTATGTTAAATCTTAGTGATTTTTTTAACAAAATGAGGGTTTTTAGAAAGTTTTTCAGTTTTGTACAAAAAACAAGCTCGGTTTTTAGCTAAAAATAACATGAGTTTTTTGATGGTTTTATGAAAAGTGCGATTGATTTATATTTCTTTGTTCGCAATAAACTAAAAATTTTCAAATTTCACAGAAAATGATATGCGAAATGTTGACAAATTGAAAAAAGAATGGTATAATTCAAACAACGAGATAGATATAAAGAAATGATTCAAGAGCGCATCAACATCGTAAGCATTTTTTGTTAAAAATCATCATGGAAATGGAGGATGCATGTGGAACAGGTATACATCGATACAGCCAAGGTTATGAAGGCTCTTTCAGACCCAAAGAGGCTTCGAATCGTCGATATGCTCTCGCAGGGTGAACTTTGCGCAAATAACATTCAAAGCTCGTTTGCAGTTTCGCAGCCAACATTGTCGCACGATATGAGAGTGCTTAAGGAAGCGGGGATTACGAGTGAAAGACGTGATGGAAAGAACATTTTCTATACGCTGAATGCCGATGCTCTTGACGGCCTTCTGAAGTCGCTCGAAAAAGTATTTTCAACCGAATGTACATTTACCACTGAAAAAGCCGAAAATTCATAGCGACCATTTCCGACCCGGATGAACTCCGGGTCGGAAATTTTTTGCATTAAGATCAAATTTTGAAATAATGAGAATAACTGAGAAATAATGAGATATAGTGAGAATACGAGAGGTAAGTTGATATATAACGATAATTTGACCTTTTTTGACTTTGACTTTGCTTGACCTATTGCGTATAATAGAATCACAAGGTCAAAGAAAGTCAAAGACTAATAAATGACAGAAACTAAAATAAGAAAAAAGGTGAGTGCAATGCGTATAAGCGATCTGATAGCGCAGTATATTATAGATATGCTGGAGGAGGATGGCTCGAATGATTCGTCGGCTACGATCAAGCGCAACGAGCTTGCCGAGACGCTGGGCTGTGTTCCGTCACAGATAAACTACGTGATAACGTCACGCTTTACGCCCGAACAGGGCTACATCGTCGAAAGCAGGCGAGGAGGCGGCGGCTACATCAAGATCACCAGGATAAGCATGGATAAGCACACTGCTATAGCTCATATTATGAGCAATATCGGCGAAAGCATCGATGCACGAACTGCGGCGGAGCTTATCAGGGAAATGCTTACAAGAAGAATGATAGATCTGCCGACAGCGAAGCTTTTAACGGCGGCAGTCACGGAACGCCCCTACCAATCGGTAAGCCCCGAGATCAGAGACAAACTGAGGGCAGCAATATTCAAGAACATGCTGCTCACACTGTAGACAGAGCGGTACGAGTGGATAGTGAGTAGTGAAAAGCGGATAGTGTCGGAAGCACTATGTGCCTGATCACAATTGAGTAAAAAGGAGAGAGAAAAAATGTTGTGTCAGAAATGCAAACAAAAACAAGCTAATACACATATCAAACAAGTTATAAACGGAGATCTTACCGAGATGGATCTTTGCTCGGAGTGCGCTGCAAAGCTCGGCTTTGAGAGCAGTTTTTCGGATTTCCTTGATATCGGCTCGATGATGAGCAGCTTCCTCGGTGCGCCGATGTCAACGGCACTTGCAAGAGAGGACGCCTGCCCGAGATGCGGCGCAACTTTCTCGCAGATATCAAAAAGCGGCAAGGTTGGCTGCTCGGCATGCTACGATACGTTTTTCGACAGACTTCTGCCAACGATAAAAAGGATCCACGGCAATACGGTGCACACAGGCAAAAGGCTTCGCACGGCACGCCTTGAAAGCGGAGATGCATCGGAGCAGGTTCTTGAAAGATCAGACGAAAACAAGATAGAGGAGCTTTCAAAACAGCTTACAAATGCGATAAAAACGCAGGAGTTTGAGCTTGCGGCACAGCTCCGTGACAAGATCAACGAGCTGAAAGCACAGAAGGGAGAGGACAATAATGGATAAAAAGTGGTATGAGAAAAACGGCAGGGACGGCAATGTGGTAATAAGCACAAGAGTCCGCCTTGCAAGGAACCTTGAAGAGTATCCTTTCCCGTGCAGATGCGGCAGCGATCTGAGAGCGCAGATAGAAAACAAGGTGACGGACGCAGTTGTTAATTCAAACTCCGTTATTTCGTCAAGATTTTCCCGTGTGGACGTAGATAATATAAGTACGGAGGAAAAGGTGTCTCTTGTTGAGCGCCACCTTGTAAGCCCGGAGTTTATTTCAGATAAGCGAGAGAAAACGCTGCTTCTGCTCGATGATGAGAGCGTTTCTATCATGGTCAATGAAGAAGATCATGTAAGGCTCCAGGTGATGTGCGAGGGCTTTGATCTCGATCGGGCATACGAGCTTGCAAGCAGGATAGATTCACTGCTTGACGAGCATCTGAAATTTGCGTTTTCGGATACGCTCGGCTACCTTACGCAGTGCCCGACAAATCTCGGCACGGGTATGAGAGCTTCCGTAATGCTTCATCTTCCGGCGCTGCATGCTGCAAAGGCTATGAAGAAAATGGCAGAGAATCTTTCAAAGCTCGGTCTGACTATCAGAGGAGCATACGGCGAGGGCAGCGAGCCTTCGGCTGATCTCTATCAGCTTTCAAACCAGATCACGCTCGGAATAAGCGAGAAAACGGCGATCGAGAATCTTCGCAATATAACAAAGCAGATAATCGCTCAGGAGATGAAATCACGAGAGGCTATGATAAAGAATATCGCTGTTCAGGATAAGATCTACCGTTCCGAGGGTATTCTCAGAAGCGCTCGTCAGATAGACGGCAGTGAAGCGCTGCAGCTTCTGTCAAACGTTCGCTTCGGCGTAACGGAAGGTCTTATCGACAGCATACCGCTCGACACGATAAACAGTCTTATCGTAGAGATACAGCCTGCAACGCTGATGAGAAAAACAGGTCAGAAGCTTACGCCCGCCGAAAGAGACAAGGTCAGAGCAGAGCTTATCAGAAGTACGATAAATCGGTGATTAAGTGTAAAGTGGGAAACGCTCACTGCGTTCGCTTAGTGAATATTGAATAGTATAGGAAGCACTTCGTGCTTGATTCGATAAATATTATCTTTGGTTTTATATTAGTTTCCGGTAGCGAATAAAGCTGATATTCCGGGATACTAATAAAAAACAGGAGCGAAGCGACTCCGCAATTTTCCATTTTCAATTTTCAATTTTCCATTAGCAAAGCGAGCAACTCCGCACTTTAATAAAGCTAAAAGTTTGATAAAGGTAACATAAAGAGGAAGATAATAGAACAGGGAGGTATGTTTATGTTCAGATTTCAGGGATTTTCGGATAAGGCTAATAAGGCTATGAACTGCGGCATTGAGTGCGCAGAGGAAATGGGACACACATGGTTCGGCTCGGAGCATATTCTGCTTGGTATTCTTAAAGAGGGAACGAATCTTGTTTGTGAGATCTTTGAGAAAAACGGTGTTGACTTTGAAGATGTTCTCGATAAAACTAAAGAGCTTGTCGGTGAAGGTAACGGCATAAAGGTAAAGATCACGCCCGATGATTTTACCGACAGAGTAAGAGCTACCATTTTCAGAGCAAACGCAAACAGAGCAAGAACAAATTCAAATTTTGTCGGTACGGATAATCTGATGATGGCGATACTTGCCGATCAGACGAGCGTAGCCGCAAAGGTGATAGCGGAGCTTGGCATAAATGCGGAAAAATTTGCGGTAGAGCTTCGCAGTGAACGCTATAAAAGCGAAGCGGAATCGGGCGAGAATTCCGACGATACGGACGAGCAGTTCGGCGGTGTTTCCGGTAAGCCGGGCGCCAAGAACAAAAAAAGATCGACAAAAACGCTCGAACAGTTCGGCAGAGATCTGACCGAGCTTGCCGAGCAGGGCAAGATAGACCCCGTTATCGGCAGAGATAAGGAGATCGAAAGAGTTATACAGATTCTTTCAAGAAGAACGAAGAACAATCCGTGCCTTATCGGTGAACCGGGCGTCGGCAAAACTGCCGTTGCAGAGGGACTTGCGCTGAAGATCACTCAGGACGATGTTCCCGATCTGCTCAAAGGAAAGCGTATATTTTCACTCGATCTTACCGGTATGCTTGCAGGCACAAAGTACAGGGGCGATTTCGAGGAGCGTATCAACAATGCGATCAATGAAGTGAAAAACTCCGATGATATCATTCTCTTCATAGATGAGCTTCACACGATCGTCGGCGCAGGTGCATCCGAGGGCAGTTCCGACGCTGCGAATATACTTAAACCAAGTCTCGCCCGTGGCGATTTTCAGGTGATCGGCGCAACTACGCTCAACGAATACAGAAAGTATATCGAAAAGGATTCCGCTCTTGAAAGACGTTTTCAGCCTGTGAATGTCGGCGAGCCGTCGGAAGAGGAGTCGCTTGAGATACTCAGAGGTATACGCTCGAAATATGAGGAGCATCATAGAGTAAAGATAACGGATGAAGCGATAGAAGCGGCTGTGAAGCTTTCTTCACGCTACATCAACGACAGATATCTTCCCGATAAGGCTATCGACCTTATCGACGAGGCGGCTTCAAAGGTTCGCCTTAAAACGTTCGTTATGCCCGACAGCTTCAAGGATTACGATATAAAGATAGAACAGCAGGAGCGTGCGCTTCAAAAGGCTGTGGACGGTCAGGAGTTTGAACGCTGCGCCGAGATAAGGGATAAGATCAAACAGCTCAAAGAAGAAAAAGAAGAAGCCGATAAAAAGTGGAAGGAAGAGACATCGAAGATCAACGGCGAAGTTACCGAAAAGGATATCGAAGAAGTTGTTTCGATGTGGACGGGCGTTCCCGTTGTAAAGCTTACCGAAGCCGAGAGCGAACGCTTGCTAAATCTCGAAAAAACGCTTCATGAAAGAGTTATCGGTCAGAGCGAAGCTGTAACAAGTATCGCAAAGGCTATCAGAAGAGGCAGAGTAGGTCTCAAAGACCCGAAGCGCCCGATCGGTTCGTTTATCTTCTTAGGCCCTACGGGCGTCGGCAAAACAGAGCTTACGAAGGCTCTTGCCGAAGCAATGTTCGGCACGGAAGATTCTATGATACGTCTCGATATGTCGGAGTATATGGAGAAGCACACGGTGGCTAAGCTTATCGGTTCGCCTCCGGGATATGTCGGCTACGACGAGGGCGGTCAGCTTACAGAAAAAGTGCGCAGAAAACCGTATTCTGTGATCCTCTTTGATGAGATAGAAAAAGCTCACCCCGATGTGTTCAATATGCTTCTGCAAATTCTTGACGACGGCAGACTCACCGATTCGCAGGGCAGAACAGTCGATTTCAAAAACACCGTTATCATCATGACATCGAATGTAGGCGCATCGCTCATCACTAACACGGGCGCACGCAAGCTCGGCTTTGCAAATGAAGACAGCGGTTCCGATAACGCAAAGATCAAAGAAACAGTTCTCGGCGAGCTTCGCAAATCGTTCAAGCCGGAATTTCTCAACAGGATCGATGATATCGTTGTGTTCAGCAAGCTTACTCATGATGAGATAAAGCAGATTGCAGGCAATATGCTGAAAACACTTTCCGGCAGGCTTGCCGCAATGGATATCGAAATGACTTTTGACGAATCTGCGAAGGATAAGCTTGCGGAACAGGGCTTCGATGACGTCTACGGCGCAAGACCGCTTCGCAGAACGATACAGTCAAAGATAGAGGACGTTATAAGCGAAAAGATCCTCGAAGGCTCGATCAAAGCAGGCGACACCGTTGAGTGCAGCTTTGCTGACGGCGAGTTTGTTTATACCCAAAAGTAAAGGATCGCTCTTGATAATGAGGAAAGCGTAGTTGATTGACAATTGACAATGGATAATGGACAATTATGGAACTCGGCTTTGCCGAGTTGGATTGTATTAGATATCTCAAATCCACACTTAATTCGCTTATGAGAGATAAACTGCAAGTTTGAATACACCAATATATATCAAGCACGCAGTTCTTCCGGAATTTTCCGTTTTCAATTTTCAACGTTCAATTTGACAAGCTTCACACTAAAACAGTGTTTCTCCGCCGAAGTTTTTCTTTGGCGGAGATTTTTTTGAAAAAAATCGAAAAATAAAAAGGTATTATCGAATATTTGTCGTATATATAATTACCGAAGAAAATTGTTGGAGAGGGAGGCGTAAGTTTTGGCACTGCCCGAAGAGTTTTTACGTGAATTAAGATCAAGAAACGACATCGAAAACGTTATCTCGGGATATGTTCACCTCAGACGGCGTGGCAGAACGCTTGTCGGCCTTTGCCCGTTTCACGGAGAAAAAACTCCGTCGTTTACGGTCTATCCCGATACCGACAGCTTTTATTGCTTCGGCTGTCAGGCAGGCGGCGATGTGATAACGTTCATCAAAAGAATGGAAAATCTTGACTATATCGACGCCGTAAGACTTTTAGCCGAGCGTTCCGGTCTGCAAATGCCAGAAAACAGGTTCGATCCAGATAATTCAAAGCACGATCTTCGCATGAGGATCTACGCTGCAAACAGAGAAGCGGCTATGTTCTATTACAATACGCTTTATAAAAAAGAAGGCGCAGCAGGTCTTGATTATCTGAAAAACAATAGAGGACTCACCGACCGCACCATTCGTTCGTTCGGGCTTGGATTTGCTCCCGACAGCATGTCACAGCTTACGGACTATCTCGTAAATGAGAAAAAGTTTACCGTCAGAGAGCTTGCCGAGGCGAATCTTACGATAAGGTCGCAGCGAGGCGGTCTTATGGATCGCTTCCGCAACAGAGTTATGTTTCCGATAATAGACGTCCGTGGCAATGTGATCGCATTCGGCGGCAGGATAATGAGCGACGAGAAGCCGAAGTATCTCAATACGTCCGACACGCCTGTGTACAAGAAAACGAATAACCTTTTTGCGCTAAATAAAGCGAAAGGCACAAAAGAGGACAAGTTCATTCTCTGCGAAGGCTATATGGACGTTATAGCGCTTTATCAGGCAGGATTCGACAACGCTGTTGCAGGTCTGGGAACGGCGCTTACGGAAGAGCAGGCTAAGATATTCAAACGCTACAGAAAAAAAGCGGTCCTGTGCTACGATTCCGATGAAGCAGGGCAAAACGCCGCTATGCGTGCGATACATATCTTTGATAAGCAGAATGTCGAAACGTTCGTTGTGAAAGTTCCCGACGGAAAAGACCCCGACGAGTACATCAAACGAAACGGCAAGGACGGCTACACAAAGTTCAGAATGCTCGTTGACGGCTCAAAAAACGAGGTCGATTATTTCTATGATTCCGTAAAAAGCAAGCATAATATCCAGACGACTAACGGCAAGCTTGCGGTGCTGACCGAAGCGGCGCAGTTTCTTGCTTCACTTTCCGATCCGCTCAAACGTGATCTTTACACGAGCAGGATAAGCGAGGATATGGGCGTGAAAAGAGATTCGCTCGAACGTGCCGTTGAAGCGGAGCTTCGTGTTGTGGATCAGCGTGAAGCAAACGCCCGTGAGCGTGAAGTGCGCAAGGTGATAGAGAGCATTAACGAGACTGCTGCGATGCCGCAGATGAAAGCAAAGTCAAAGCGCTCCGGAAAAGCCGAAGAAATGCTCACTGCGTTTTTGATGGTCCGCCCCGAATATGCTTCGAGAGCAGCTGCAAGGCTTTCTTCGGACAAGTTTTCGATGCCTTTTGCAAAGCGTATTTACGAGTGTGTCATAAGCAGAGTGAACGAAGGCAAAAATGTAGGCATAACGGAGCTTTCGACAGAGCTTGATCTCACCGACGGAGAGCGCTCGAAGCTTGCTAAAATGGTGGCTGATCTCAACGAACAGGCTGTCGATCTGAGCGCCGCTCTTTGCGATGAGTATATCAATGTTGTTCTTACCGAAAGCGAAAAGCTCACGGTAAACGAGCTTTCAGAGCGCAGCGACGACGATATAAGCGATTATATAAAGCGAAGACGGGAACAGGAGAAGAAACGAAAGCAACAGCAGTAAAAATCTGTGAAAACAGTGATGATATATATTTTTGGAGAAAAGCAAAGGAGAAACGAAAATGGCTTTACAAACTACCCCCGATAAGAAAACTATTCTCAGGGATCTTGCCGAGAAAGGCAAGCAGAAAGGAAGTCTTACAAACAAAGAGATCCTCGACGCTATGGGCGAGATCGACTTCGATCCGGAACAGCTTGAAAAATTCTACGATTCACTTGAGGCTGCAGGCGTTGACGTTATCGACGATTTCGACGAGAATCAGTTTGAGAACATCGAGCACGAGCTTGCTGCAAGCGGTGAAACATCGGGCCCCGATGCGGGCGACGGTTCTATCGCCATTGACGACCCCGTAAAGGTATATCTTAAGGAGATCGGTAAGGTCCCGCTTCTTTCTTCGGAAGAGGAGATCGACCTTGCTATCAGGATCAAAGAGGGCGACGCAGCAGCAAAGAAGCGCCTTTCCGAGGCTAACCTGCGACTCGTTGTAAGCATTGCAAAGAGATATCTCGGCAGAGGCATGCAGTTCCTTGATCTTATCCAGGAGGGCAACCTCGGTCTTATCAAGGCTGTCGAGAAATTCGATTACACAAAGGGCTTTAAGTTTTCTACATACGCTACATGGTGGATCAGACAGGCTATCACCCGTGCTATTGCAGACCAGGCGAGAACTATCCGTATCCCTGTTCATATGGTAGAGACTATCAACAAGGTAAAGAAAGTATCGAGCCAGCTTCTCCACATCAACGGTCACGAGCCGTCGGCGGAAGAGATCGCTCAGGAGCTTGATATGCCTGTTGATAAGGTAAGAGATATCATGCGTGTGGCTCAGGAGCCTGTGTCTCTTGAAACGCCTATCGGTGAAGAGGAAGATTCTCACCTCGGCGACTTTATCCCCGATGACGACGCACCGGCACCGGCAGATGCAGCTTCTCATACAATGCTCAAGGAGCAGCTTGCAGAGGTGCTCGATACGCTCACTCCGAGAGAGGAAAAGGTTCTTATCCTCCGTTTCGGACTTGAAGACGGCCGTTCAAGAACGCTCGAAGAGGTAGGACGTGAGTTCCGTGTTACCCGTGAAAGAATCCGTCAGATAGAGGCGAAGGCTCTTCGTAAACTGCGCCACCCTACACGAAGCAAAAGGCTCAAGGATTTCCTCGACTAAGCAGCCATAAAAAGGTCAAGCGGCTGAGGGACTACCTTGATTGAGACGATGAGAATATAAATTATTAAGGAAGTACTCGATTTGATCGGTGCTTCCTTAATAAATAATGAAGTGCAGAGTCTGTTTGATTTATTATATCCGGTCTTGAGTTTTCGGACTTTGATTTTATGTCGTAAATGATCGGCAGGGAGGTATAATTTGAAAGAATATGAGACAGTCGAGAAGATGCTCGATAATATTGTTGATTCAACGCCCGCAGAGCTTTATCGTGAACTGTCGGGCGGAGTTATTTTAGCGGAGGACGTGAAGCTGCATCCCGATACGCTGCCGGATCGTCCGCTGTATATTCTGGGCGAGTACCATAACGATCCTACAGGGCGGTATATCGTTATTTACTACGGCTCGTTCAATGTCGTTCACGGCTTTCTTCCCGATGATGTGTTTTACGAAAAACTGCGCCATACGTTCGCTCATGAGCTGCGTCACCACATGGAACAGCTTTCGGGAATAAAGGATCTTGAAAGGTTTGACGCCGAGCGCTACGGCAGGTACGTTTCGGGTGTCGATATAGCCGAATTTCACGAGCCGCCTATCGGATAATGTTGGTTGAATTGATATTTTTTTATTACATACCAAACGCATATTGACATTTGACGAAATTTGTATTATTATTACTGTATTAAGGTTTACTGGTAAGTGCAGCCTGTCTGCACTTACCCGATTTTTCTCTATATGAGTTTTTATGGTTTTTAAAGAAGAAAAAGAGAAGAAAACGCAAAGAAAAGAAGAGTTTGGAAAGTATTGAGAACAGTAAGACGTGAAAATGTGCATGAGAGACTCTTTGTTTGACAGAGTACGGGGAATTGAGAAAGCTTAAAGCCGAGGGTATGCGGTAAGAAGCGAGATGCTGCCGGTTGCGGAGGCAGCTTGATTTTAGATTGGAGTGTTCCGTTTTGGATAAATATGTGATCAACGGCGGTAAAAAGCTGTACGGCACGGTGAGCATCAGCGGCGCAAAAAATGCGGCAGTGGCTATTATTCCTGCCGTTGTTCTTTGCGACGAGCCGTGTGTGATAGAAAATCTTCCCAAAATTCGAGACGTTTCAGTGATTTTAGAGATACTTAAGACTATGGGCGCAAAGGTGACCCGTATAGGCGGCGACGATGCAAGAGTCAAGATCGACCCGAGAGGTATAAAAAGCTCAAAGGTAACGTGCGAAAAGCTCGTCGGCGATATGAGAGCGTCGTATTATCTTCTCGGCGCACTTCTCGGAAGATTCGGTTCTGCTTCCGTTCCGGCTTCGGGCGGCTGCAGCTTCTGTGACAGACCGATAGATCTTCATATCAAGGCGTTCAAAGCACTCGGAGCAAAATGCGATCTTCTTCCCGATAAGGTCGTTCTTTCAAGTGAAGCTCTTGTCGGCAATGACATCGACTTTGACGTTGTTTCCGTTGGCGCTACGATGAACGCAATGCTTGCGGCAGTAAGAGCGCCGGGCAAGACCGTTATTACGGGAGCAGCTAAAGAGCCGCACGTTGTAGACCTTGCAAACTTCCTCAACAAGATGGGCGCAAAGGTAAGAGGTGCAGGAACGGACGTTATCAAGATAAAAGGCGTTTCGGAGCTTACGGGCTGTACATACGGTATCATTCCCGATCAGATAGAGGCGGGAACATATATGGCTGCCGTAGCGGCAGCAGGCGGTGACGTTACGATCACGGGCGTTATCCCCAAGCATCTTGAGTCTATTACAAACAAGCTTCGTGACACCGGTACGACTGTGGAAGAATTTGACGAAGCAGTGCGTATCGTTCGTGAGGGCGAACTTACCTGCTGTAATGTAAAAACTACGCCGCATCCGGGATTCCCGACAGATATGCAGCCGCAGTTCGTGGCTCTTCTGAGCGGTGCAAACGGAAAGAGCCGTGTTACGGAGAGCGTATGGGAAGCTCGTTTTTCGTATATACCGCAGCTTCGCAAGATGGGCGCCGATATTATCGAAAACGGCAGCACTGCACACGTTGACGGTGTTAATGATCTGCATGGTGCAAAGGTGAGAGCGCTCGATCTCAGAGCAGGTGCGGCAATGGTGGTTGCAGGCCTTGCAGCAAAGGGAACGACCGAGATAGCCGATATAAAATATATCGAGCGAGGATATGAGCAGATCGTTGAAAAGCTTACTGCTATAGGTGCGGATATCCGAAGAGTAACATATGTTGAATCGTCAGAAGACGATTGATCTTTAATAACACGCCGCAGCCAAGCGGAAGGCAGGACCTTTCGGCGGCTGCGGCGCTTTTTATAATTGAAAATGGAAAATGGAAAATTGAAAATGGAAAATGGAAAATTGCGGAGTCGCTGCGCTCCTGATTTGATAGCGATTCATTCGTGATCTTCCGTTTAGAAATAACAGGGCTTCACACATAGAACGGTGAAACCGAAGAAAAAGCTAATTGTGAGGGAAAAGCATGGCAAAAGTTCTTCCGCTTTTCAGCGGCAGCAAGGGCAACAGTTACTATATATCCTGTTCGGGGAGCGGTATTCTGATAGACGCAGGGCGAAGCGCAAAACAGCTTACGCTTGCGCTTGATGCAAACGGTGTAGACCCGAAAACGATAGAGGCTATATTTGTAACTCACGAGCATTCCGATCACGTAACCGGGCTGCGTGTGTTTGCCAATAAATATGATATCCCCGTGTTTACATCACAGGGGACTCTTGCCGCACTTACGGCTAAAAAGTACATCGACGCCAAGACACGCTGCTTTGTTATGGGCAGCGCAGGTGTCGATCTTTCAACTATGCACGTTGATCGCTTCCCTATATCTCACGACTGTGCGGAGGGCTGCGGCTTTCGTGTTGATATGGGCGGCAAATACTACGCTCACGCAACCGATCTCGGTGTTATAACGGAAGCGGTGGAAACGGCTCTGACAGGCTGTGACGTTGTAACTATCGAATCAAATCATGATGTAAATATGCTCGCTATGGGGCCGTATCCGTATGAGCTCAAGCGCAGGATCATGTCGGACAGAGGGCATCTGTCCAATGTCGTCTGCTCGCAATTTCTGCCCGGTCTTGTAAAAAGCGGAACAAAGCGATTTATACTCGCTCATCTCAGTCAGGAAAACAATATGCCGGAGATAGCATACAGAGAATCCCTCAATTGTCTCACCGACAGCGATATGTTGCTTGACAGCGATTTTACGCTTGATGTTGCTCCCGTTGATCCGAGCGGCAAAGCTATACTGTTCTGAGGTGTACATATGCTTAGAGTGAATATTATATGTGTCGGAAAGCTCAAAGAGAAATATCTGAAAGACGCAGTCGCCGAGTACTCAAAAAGACTCGGCGCATTTTGCAAATTCTCAGTAATTGAGCTTGATGAAGAAAAGACAAATTCCGATCCCAACGAGGCAGGGATAGAAAAGATACTCGAAGCCGAGGGTAAGCGCATACTTGCAAAGACAGACCGCATGGATCACGTTATCGCAATGTGCATAGAGGGTAAACAGATGCCTTCGGAGAAATTTGCAGCGTATCTTGAAAGAGCGGCAGTAAATGGTGACAGCACGGTTGATATTATTATCGGCGGCAGCTGGGGGCTTTCGGACGATGTAAAGAAGAGAGCCGATCTGCGCCTTTCGATGTCTGAAATGACGTTCCCTCATCAGCTTGCAAGAGTAATGCTTTGCGAGCAGCTGTACAGAGCGTTCTCGATAACCGCCGGGACGAAGTATCATAAATAAGGATATCGTAACTATCATAGTAAAAACAGATAGTTAAGGAGACACTGATTAAATCGAGTGTCCATATTGCGCCGTCAGATTTTCGTCAGGTTGCACGAAACGACCGCAGGGTGCGGTCTGCCGGTGGCAGACGTTGCCACAAGGCAACAGCACCGACCGAGGCGGCAGCCGAGACCATACTGACAAAATATGCAAGCAAGATGGGCGCTCAGTCCGCAGGACGTGATTTATTCAGTGGCTCCTTAACGTTGCAGGACAAGGCAGTGCAAGCGTATGCTTTCGGCATTGAATGGGGATAAAATCAACATAACATAACTGGATTTTTTATTTTTTTGAAAAATTTTAAAAAAAATCAAAAAAAGGTATTGACAAATAATCGAAAAAGGTGTATTATAACATAGTCGCTTGAAGAGAGAGCGGCAAGGCAAAAGTTGGGAGCTTAGCTCAGCTGGGAGAGCATCTGCCTTACAAGCAGAGGGTCACAGGTTCGAGCCCTGTAGTTCCCACCAATTTGGCCCGGTAGTTCAGTTGATTTGCCTCTGTAGCTCAGTTGGTAGAGCAGGGGACTGAAAATCCCCGTGTCGGTGGTTCGATTCCGCCCGGAGGCACCTTTAATATTTGCGGATGTAGCTCATCTGGTAGAGCGCCACCTTGCCAAGGTGGAGGTAGCGGGTTCGAGCCCCGTCATCCGCTCTTTTTATTTATTACGGCGCTATAGCCAAGTGGTAAGGCATAGGTCTGCAAAACCTTGATCCCCGGTTCAAATCCGGGTGGCGCCTCTTAAAAAGCACTTCGTATCAGTACGGAGTGCTTTTCTTAATAATATAGTTTAATGAATCGGAAACGGTACAACAGTTCAAAGAAGAGCTGCTGTACCGTTGTTTTTTAATTGATCGTTTTTTTTGACAATAAGAAACGCTCCCCGTTCGGAGAGCGTATAAAATTAAATATGAATAAGATTAAAAATTTCCTCGATATCTTCCGGCTGGATAACGACCGGTTTATTATTGCTTTCTTTAAGAAAAACAGTGTAGTTTCCCTCTTTAGCTTTCTTAGCAAAGTCGGCAGTAAGTTTCTTCGGATCGTGACCGTCGGTCATCGTGTACGTTCCGTCATCGTTAAAAGTCATATGGCCTGCATTGTTGCCTTCGGAAAGAAAGATCGATTCCGCAGGCTTATTAATGCTTTCCTCGTCTTTGGCAACGGAGATCTGATATGTAGATTTGAGCAGCGCACAAGAAAGGTTCGTGAACTCATAGCTTTCGAGAATGCCCATCTGAGCGAACCGCTCCGTATTTTCTTTAACGATCTTGTCAAACATGAAGCTCGGCTTCCATTTGAAAACGTTTTCAACACCCTGAGGAAGAAGCGTCTGCACTCCCATAAAAGGGATCGTGCCGTTGTTCATCATAACAGCCAAACCGATGATCTCTTCTGCCGTAAACTTTATCTCCATATAATTATCACCTCGTATATAGTTAACTGATTCCCAAATGCAGTTTATGCCCTGCAACATCATTTTATCATAAAAGAAATCGGGAATACACTATTTTAAAGAAAAATAATTATTTTGTTAAAAATTTAACAGTAATTATATTCAAATGTTTGATAATTTAATGCAACAAACAAATCGTTTTATGGGACAAATCCAAATACATAGAACAAAGGAAATGATCTTACTTGGTTACACGGATGAAATAAAATGTTGCGAAAAGAATAATAAAGGTATCAAGATAAAAGGGAAGGATAAAAACAGTAAAAAGACTCAAAAAAGTTTTTTGAAAAAATTTGAAAAAAGTGTTGACAAACGGAACTTGTTGTGATAATATAATAGAGCACCTTTCAAAGAGGCAAAAACAAAAAAGCTGAAAAACATAGATTTGAAGCCGATTTTTAAGCCTTGGTGCAAAAACAAAAATATCATACGATTTGCTGTTTGGCGTTTCTTTCAGAAATGTAAACTAAGCGAGATTGAACGAAATAAAAATTTCAAAAAAATCTCAAAAAAGTGTTGACAAACGCAAAAAGATATGATATAATAAAAAAGTCGTCGAGAGAAAACAAAAGTTGATCAAAAGCGACTCCAAGGACTTTGAAAATTAAACAACACAATCAATTAATGACCCGTAATTACTTTGAGAAATAAAGCTCAAAGAAATTCAGTGAAGACAAC
>CACZYP010000017.1 GCA_902785425.1 uncultured Ruminococcus sp.
GACGCCGATCGAATACCGACGTCAGTATGTTGCTTAAAACTCAATATTCTGCCTTAGGAGGCTTCTTTGTACTGTCCGTACAATTTGGGGCGGTTCACAGTTACGACAGGCGAGGTTTTTAAAAGTCTTCTTCTTCGTATTCGTCCTCCTCCTCGATGTAGTCAAGGATCCGGGGAGTATCGGATTGATTTTTTTCTTCTTCTTCACGAAGCTTTCGTTCTTCTTTCATACGCTTCTTTTTCTCGTACATAAGACGGTCTGCTTCCATCTCGGTACTTTCAAGCGATTCAACTTTCGGATCGTGCTGCGCATATCCGTAAGCTATTTCAAGATCGACAGGGGGTGTTTCAAAGTTGTTGTATTCTTCGATACGCTCCTCCATTCGGGTGATAGCATTTTCAACGTCGCCCGTGTTTACGTTTTCCGCAACGACAATAAATTCGTCGCCGCCGGTACGGTAGCTTGTGCCGATATCAAGAAAACTGTTGCGTATGATCTTTGCTGCCGAAATGATATGATAGTCGCCTGCCGCATGACCGTATACGTCATTTACAGTTTTCAGCAGGTTGATATCAAGCTGGACAATAACACATTCGGAGTGGTTCTGAATGACTTCCTCTTCTTTATTCTGGAAAGCTGCTCTGTTGGGAAGATTGGTCAGAGCGTCGGTGTAAGCCATCTTCTGCATGATCTTTGCGTGACCCTGTTCAACTGCCAGGTTGGAAAGCTCATGTATCAGATGAACACCCATGATGATCGTGAACGCCATTACGCCGATCTTTGTGAAAAGGCTTGCGTCGTAGTGTAGCTCGCTAAAGAAGCGGAAACGGATTATATCCATAATTACGCCGATAATGGCAGGAGTGATGCTCAGAACTATTGTTCTCAGTAATTTCGGATCAGTTGTTTTCTTGACCTTTGATCTTACCATCAGATAAACAGCAACAAAGATCGAGAAAATAACGCTGAGATGATAGTACGTCAGCATTGTGCGTATATCGCAGACACCAAGCAGTGAAAGCAGTATCGTAGCCACAAAGTTTGCATAGGTGATGACTCGAAGAACGAGAAGGAACTTTGAGTCACGCTGATTCGTTGCGCTTGCTATAAATGAAATGGGCGGATATGAAATGAATATCAGGCAGGTGTAGTGGATAAATCGTACTACCTCGGGGTGCTGAGTATACATCTGCAGTATCATCGTTTCATTCATCGACCATATTCCGACGATAAACGCAAATGCTCCGAGTGACACAAAATTGATATTGTTTTCGCCCGATGAGATCAGCAGCGTAAAACCTATGATCAGCATAAGCAGACCGTAAAGTGCGATCACTACGCACAATGAAAAGCTCGGCAGACCTCTGTGATACATATCCGACTGGAACTGCGCTGCATCTTCAATAACAGCAAACTGGAGCATAGCGCTGCCGTCATAAACAGGATGAAGCTTCAGCGTGATCGACGGTGCGTCGTCGCGGATAGGTATCATGTGGACATACATGCCGTAGGAAGCGCCTATGAGCCTTTTCTGAACAGGCTCATATACATATGTCGTTTCGCCGTTTATCTCGGCACGGAATGTCGTATGCGTGCTTTTAAAGCACAGCCTCTTTTTATAGTGGTAAATATCCGTAAGGTCATGCGTAATGGTGATGTCGCCTTCCGGGAGATCGTCAAGTGAAACCACCTGCCCGTCGGGGGTAGTCCAACCATCGGTCACATCGACCACTTCCGTATTATAGTTTGACACCTGAGCACGGCATGTGATCGATACAATAAGGGAACACAAAAGAAACACAATCAAAGGCATTATATCGCTGAGGATACTATTCTTGTTTTCTTTTAACTGTTTCATATTTCACCCCCTATTGGCAAAATAATTATTCAAAAAAACGAAATATAAATCTCGTTAAAATTCGTATCATATCAATTATAAATTATATCACTTTCCGACAGATAATTCAATAAAAAATCTGTTACAATATGATTATTTTTTTGCAAATCACCTAAGCATGTTATGAGAGTGTGAAAGGAAAGGCGGCTTATCAAATGGAAAATTGAAAATTGAAAATGGATAATTGCGGTCAGCCTCGCTGCGCTCGGCTTTTTTTATAATTGTCAATTGTCAATTAATGAGTCGCTCCGCTCCTGATTTTTAATTTGTTTATTCAGACTTGATAGTTATCTCATGGCTGCGAATTAAAGTATGAATTTTGGATAGCTACTAAAAATCCAACTCGCCGCAGGCGAGTTCCGCAATTTTCCATTTTCCATATTCAATTTTCCATTAAAAAAAGCCCGCCCGTTAGGGCGGATTTTTTTACTTCGCTTTGCTCTCGCAGTAGATGCAGCGGTAGATACGGTTTTCTCTGTCGGTGAGCTTGAAGATGTGAACAAGCTCCTGCTCGTCCTGCGAAATGCAGCGGGGATTCTTGCACTTGATAACGTCTACAAGCTTTTCGGGAAGCTCGGGGTGGAACTTCTTTACTATCTCGCCGTTTTTGATAACGTTTACCGAAACGCCGGGATCAAGGTATCCGAGAACATCAACATCAATGTCGATAGGTCTGTCGATCTTGATGATGTCTTTTTTGCCGTTTTTCGAGCTGGGTGCATTCTTGATGATAGCAACAGAGCATGTGAGTTTGTCAAGATTGAGGTATTTGTAAAGCACCATGCTCATTCCCGAAGTGATGTGATCGATAACGATACCGTCGGTAATGGAGTCTATTATCATTTATTCCACCTCCAGAAGCTTGAGAATGAGCGCCATTCTCATGTATTTGCCGTTGAGTACCTGCTTGAAGTAGCAGGCTCTCGGGTCTTTATCCACCGCTACCGATATCTCGTTTACTCTCGGAAGCGGATGCATGATGCAGAGATCTTCTTTCGCATCAATGAGCTTGTCGGGGGAGAGAATGTAGCTGTCTTTGAGTCTGATATAATCCTGCTCGTTGAAGAAACGCTCCTTCTGAACACGGGTCATATAGAGGATATCGAGCTTGGGCATAGCCTCAAGCAGATCGGTAGTCTCTTCATACGGGATATTGTTCTTGATAAGAACATTGTTCGTTACATAGTCGGGAAGCTTTAACTCATCCGGCGAGATGAGAACGAACTTGATGCCTGCATAGCGTGAAAGCGCATTGATGAGCGAGTGGACCGTTCTGCCGAATTTCAGGTCGCCGCAAAGACCGACCGTAAGATCTTCAAATCCGCCTTTTTCACGGTAGATCGTGAGAAGATCGGCAAGCGTCTGTGTGGGGTGGTTGTGACCGCCGTCGCCTGCGTTTATGATCGGCACGCCGCTTACCATTGAAGCGACCATCGGAGCGCCCTCCTTCGGGTGACGCATTGCGATGATGTCGGCATAGCACGAAACTACTTTGATCGTATCGGACACGCTTTCGCCCTTAGCCGTTGAAGAGCTGCTGCTCTCGGAGAAACCGAGAACGCTGCCTCCAAGCTCGTACATAGCAGCTTCAAAGCTCAGTCTCGTTCTTGTGGAAGGCTCAAAAAAGAGCGTTGCAAGCTTCTTTCTGCGGCATTTCTCGGCATATTTGTCGGGGTCATCAATAATGTCGCAGGCTGTGCTGATGAGAGAGTCTATCTCGTCTGTGGAAAGATCGAGAATGTCGAGCAAGTGTCTCATGCGTTTGCTCCTATCCAGCTTTCATCGGAGGGGTTGTTTCTGAAGCGAATAAGCTTTTCTTTATCTTCGGGTCTGATGTAGCCCTGCTCTGCTGCAACCTCAGCGATAACGTCAAGGTTTGTAAGGCTTACGTTCTTGACGTTTGCTGCTGCAAGACGGTCGATGCCCTTCTGCATGCCGTATGTGAAGATGCTTACGATTCCGAGAACTTCTGCGCCTGCGTCACGAAGAGCGTTTACTACCTCGATAACGCTGCCGCCTGTGGAGATAAGATCCTCAACAACTACGACCTTCTGACCCTTTTCGAGCTTGCCCTCGATCTGGTTTCCTCTGCCGTGATCCTTAGCGCCCGAACGAACGTAGCCCATAGGAAGATTGAGGATAGTAGCTGTCATAGCAGCGTGAGCGATACCTGCCGTGGAAGTACCCATGAGGATCTCGGCGTCGGGGTAGTTCTCCTCAACTGCTCTTGCAAGAGCGTTCTCAACGTCGTCTCTTACACGGGGGGAAGAGAGTGTGAGTCTGTTGTCGCAGTAAATGGGGCTTTTGATGCCGCTTGCCCATGTGAACGGCTCCTGCGGTCTTAAAAATACTGCGTTTATTGATAATAAGTCCTTAGCGATGATCTTTTCCATAATGATTATTGTCCTTTCTATACATGTTAGTTTTATTTTGCCTGATGACTCGGTCGGTGCTGTTGCCGAGACGGTGGCACGCCGTAGGCGTGACGGAGGGGTTAATGCGACAAAGCTGCTTTGTTCCATTTGTTTAAATGAAAACGTTACCATAGCCATGCACTGTAATGAATTCCAAAAACATTTGCAAAGCTTCAGCGGCAATTCAAGCACCCATCAAAAACTCTCCGAGAGAACCGACCGTGTCGATGATGTATTCGGCGCCGAATTCTACGGCTTCATCTCTGCTGCCGTACCCGAACAGTACGTAGGCGCATTTCATGCCTATCTCGTGTGCGCCGATGACGTCGTGTTTTCTGTCGCCGATCATAAGGCATTCGTCAAGTTTTCCGGCAGCGCCTATCTCTTCGACTGCATATCGGAGAACGTCTGTTTTCCCGATCCTCGAACTGTCGAACGTGCTTCCTGCGATAAGATCAAAGTACTGCTCTATGTCAAAATGTTCTGCTATCCTTTTTGCGAATACTTCGGGCTTTGATGTTGCCATGATCACTTTGCTGTCCGTTTCCGAAAGCTTTTTCAGAAGCTCCGGAATACCGTCGTACACCTCATTTTCAAAAATGCCCTTTTCGGGGTAGTATTCTCTGTAGTACTTCACTCCGAGCGCACATTTTTTTTCGTCAAATCCGTAGAATTCTCTGAATGAGTCCGCAAGGGGAGGGCCGATAAAGGGAAGAAGAGTCTTTTTGTCCTCAACAGGGTGGCCGAGTTTTTCGAGCGCATACGCTACCGAGTTGAGTATTCCTTCTTCCGAGGCTGTAACAGTGCCGTCAAGGTCGAAAAATATGTATTTATACATTATCAACCTACGAACTCAGCTACGCAGCGTCTGTAAGCTGCAACGGGATCGTCTGCCTGTGTGATCGGTCTGCCTACTACGATGTAGTCCGAGCCGATCTCTTTAGCCTGTGCAGGCGTCATAACACGTACCTGATCGCCTACTTCGCCGTCTGCAAAGCGAACGCCCGGAGTAACTGTAACAAAGCTGTTGCCGCAGATCTCGTGAACTTTCTTAGCCTCAAGCGGCGAGCAAACTACGCCGTCAAGACCCGATTTCTTGGCGTTCATAGCGTAGTGCATGACTACACGGTCGATCGGGTGATCGATGAGAAGCTCGTTCTTCATGCGCTCCTCGCTTGTGGATGTGAGCTGAGTTACTGCGATGAGAATGGGGCGTGTGCCGTCTTCTCTTGTAAGACCCTTGATAGCGCCTTCCATCATAGCGGCTGTACCTGCTGCGTGAACGTTCGTCATGTCAATATCAAGGTTTGAGAGAACCTTCATAGCTTTTGTTACCTGATTCGGGATATCGTGGAGCTTCAAGTCGAGGAATATCTTGTGGCCTCTCTTCTTGATCTCTCTTACGATTGCGGGACCCTCAGCGTAGAAAAGCTCCATGCCGATCTTAACGAAAGGCTTTTCATCCTTGAATTTGTCGAGGAATGCAAAAACCTCCTCGGTGCTGTTGAAATCGCAAGCAATAATAACGTCCTTACCCATTAGTGACTACCTCCTATGATATCTGTAAGATTTTCAATGCCGTACTGTTCCATGACAGCAGGCAGATCTTTGATTATGTTGGGGCATGCGCATGGATCTACAAGATTTGCAGCGCCTACCTGTACTGCCGTTGCTCCTGCGAGCATCATCTCTATAACGTCACGGGCTGTAGCTACGCCGCCCATGCCGATTATCGGGATATTAACAGCTTCGTAAACCTGATATACCATTCTTACCGCAACAGGGAAGATGGCAGGACCCGAAAAACCGCCCATCTTGTTGGCGATAACGGGCTTTCTCGTTCTGAGGTCTATCCTCATGCCGAGCAGTGTATTTATAAGCGAGATGCCGTCTGCGCCGGCTTCTTCGCACGCCTTGGCGATAGAAACGATATCTGTAACGTTCGGGCTGAGCTTTATGTATACGGGCTTTTTCGTAACAGCCTTTACAGCCTTGGTTACGGCAGCCGCAGATTCCGGCGTTGTGCCGAAGCTCATGCCGCCGTTGTGAACGTTCGGGCAGCTTACGTTTACTTCAAGAATTCCTACCTGCTCCTGAGCGTCCATCTTTTCGCATGTGTATGCGTAATCGTCTATCGAAAATCCGCTGACATTCGCAATAATAGGTTTTTTGTAGACCTTTGCAAGCTTCGGAAGCTCCTCCGAGATCACTTTGTCAACGCCTGGGTTCTGAAGACCTACCGAGTTTATCATGCCAACCGAACACTCGGCGATTCTCGGAGTGGGGTTGCCGAAACGGGGATCTTTTGTGGTTCCCTTGCAAGATATCGAGCCGAGTATGTTTATATCGTAAATGTCCGCAAACTCATAGCCGAAGCCGAATGTGCCGCTTGCAGGGATCACGGGGTTGTCAAGAGTAAGACCGGAGAGCGTTACCTTTGTGTTTACCATATGATCTCCTCCTTTACGAACACGGGGCCTTCCTTGCAGACACGCTTGTTGCCCTCTTTTGTTTTGTGAGTGCAGCCCATGCATGCGCCGAAGCCGCAGCCCATACGCTCTTCAAAGCTGAACTGACCGCTCGTTTTTGCGGCTGCATCTATTGCTTTGAACATCGGCATCGGACCGCATGTGAAGAAGTATGTATAATCTACTTTATCAAAAGCATTTGTAACGAAGCCCTTTATGCCGTGTGAGCCGTCGGCTGTAGTAACGTAAACGTCTGCGCCGAGCGCTTTGAACTCGTTTTCAAAGAATACCTCGTCGGCTGTGTTGAAGCCGAGTATAACGGAGACTTTCTTGCCCTCTTTGATAAGTCTCTTGCAGAGATTGTAAAGCGGAGGAACACCCACGCCGCCGCCGATAAGCAGGGGAGAGCTGCCGCTTTTTGAAGTGTCGTAGCCGTTGCCGAGTCCTGCAAGCACGTCGAGCTTTTCGCCCTGCTTCATTGTGCTGAGTACGTCCGTGCCCTGACCGACTACTTTATAAATGATCGTTATCGTTTTGTCGTCATAGTCGCAGATCGAGATAGGGCGGCGGAGGAAAAATCCGTCAAGCTTTATGTTGATGAACTGACCCGAAGTTTTGATAGAGCTTGTGTCGCCCTCAAGGATCATCTTGAAAACGTCCTTTGCGATCTTCTCGTTGCTTACTATGGTGTAAATGCTGTTGTTCACGATATCACCTCTTATTTACAGATAATGGTTATGCCGCCCCGAAACTATCGAAACGGTATAACCATTATTATTAGTTATTACATATCTATTGTTGAGATGCAGAGAGTCGTCTCTTCAAGCACATCAAGCAGAGCCTTTACCGTGTCGAGTGCGGTAAAGATAGCGATGTTGTTCTCAACAGCCCAGCGGCGGATCATGTAGCCGTCGTTGTTTGCCTCATGGTAGAGGTCCTTTGTGTTGATAACGTAGCTGATGTAGCCGGAGTGCATTGCGTCGAAGATCTCTTCGTTGCCTGTGGAAAGCTTCTGACGGACTCTTGTCTTGATGCCGTGATCTCTGAGGAAGTGCGCTGTGCCTTCCGTAGCTTCAATGTTGAAACCGAGGTTGTAGAAACGTCTGATGAGCGGAAGAGCCTCTTCTTTGTCTACATCAGCGATGGTTGCAAATACTGTGCCGTAATTTACCATCTTTGTTCCTGCCGACTGGAGCGCCTTGTAAAGCGCACGGTTTCTTGTCTTGTCGTAACCGATAGCTTCGCCTGTGGATTTCATTTCGGGCGAGAGGTAAGCGTCAAGACCTCTGAGCTTTGAGAACGAGAATGCAGGCGCCTTAACGTACCAGCGGTCTTTTTCCTTCGGGTATACAACGTCGATGCCCTGCTCTTTAAGGCTCTTGCCGAGGATAGCGAGCGTTGCGATGTCTGCAAGAGAGTAGCTCGTTGCCTTTGAAAGGAACGGAACAGTTCTTGAAGAACGGGGATTTACCTCGATAACGTATACGTCATTGTTCTTGTCAACGATGAACTGAATGTTGTAAAGACCCACGATGCCGATCCCAAGACCAAGCTTTACTGTGTAGTCTATGATAACGTCCTTTACCTCCTGCGGGATAGCGAAGGACGGATAAACGCTGATACTGTCGCCGGAGTGGATACCCGTTCTCTCAACGTGCTCCATGATACCGGGGATAAATACGTCCTTGCCGTCGCATACTGCGTCTACTTCGCACTCCATGCCGGAGATGTACTTATCTACAAGCACGGGCTTGTCAGCGTCAACTTCAACGGCTGTTTTGAGGTAGTGGCGGAGCATCTCTTCGTTTGCAACGATCTGCATTGCACGTCCGCCGAGAACGTAGCTCGGACGAACGAGAACGGGGTAGCCGATCTCTGCCGCAGCTGCAACACCGTCTTCGATATTTGTAACTGCCTTGCCCTTAGGCTGCGGGATCTTCAGCTCTTCCATGATCTTCTCGAAGGAGTCTCTGTTCTCTGCTCTTTCGATAGCGTCAACATCGGTGCCGATGATCTTTACGCCACGCTTCATGAGCGGCTCTGCAAGGTTGATAGCTGTCTGTCCGCCGAGCGATGCGATAACGCCGAGCGGCTTTTCAAGCTCGATGATATTCATAACGTCCTCAACGGTGAGCGGCTCGAAGTAGAGCTTGTCGCTCGTTGTGTAGTCTGTAGATACCGTTTCGGGGTTGTTGTTGATGATGATAGCTTCATATCCGTTGTTCTTGATAGTCATAACGGCATGAACGGTAGAGTAGTCGAACTCTACGCCCTGACCGATCCTGATAGGACCGGAACCGAGAACGACGATCTTCTTTCTGTCGGAAACGATCGACTCGTTCTCCTGCTCGTATGTCGAGTAGAAGTAGGGGATATATGAATCAAACTCGGAAGCACATGTGTCGATCATCTTGTAAACGGGGAACATGTTGTTCTTCTTGCGAAGCTCGTAGATCTCGTCCTCGTTTGTCTCCCAGAGCTTTGCGATGTACTTATCGGAGAAGCCCATGCGCTTTGCTGTGTAGAGGATCTCAACGTCGCCCTTATTTTCCTTTATATCACGCTCGAACAGAACGATGTTCTTGATCTTTTCAAGGAAGAACATGTCGATCTGTGTGATCTTGAAGATCTCACGAAGGTCAATGCCGTTCCAGATAAGCTCAGCGATAGCGTAGATCCTGTCGTCTGTGCCCTTGCGGATGTAGTCCATAAGCTCATCGTTCGACATATCGTTGAACTTGGGCTTGTAGAGGTGGTAAACATCTATTTCAAGCGAACGAACAGCCTTGAGAAGGCTCTCTTCAAACGTTCTGCCGATGCTCATAACTTCGCCCGTAGCTTTCATCTGTGTTCCGAGAACGTTGGAAGCGTCGGAGAATTTATCGAACGGGAATCTCGGCATCTTCGTTACAACGTAGTCGAGTGTAGGCTCGAACGATGCCGGAGTATTTGCTATCTGTATCTCGTCAAGCGTCATGCCTACTGCGATCTTTGCGGAAACTCTTGCGATCGGGTAGCCGCTCGCCTTTGATGCAAGTGCGGAAGAACGTGATACACGGGGGTTAACTTCGATAAGGTAGTAATCGAACGAAACGGGGTCAAGAGCAAACTGAACGTTGCAGCCGCCCTCGATCTTCAGCGCACGAATGATCTTGAGTGCGCTGTCACGAAGCATGTGGTACTCTTTATTTGTAAGCGTCTGAGAAGGCGCAACTACGATAGAGTCGCCTGTGTGGATACCAACGGGATCGAGGTTTTCCATGTTACAGATCGTGATAGCCGTATCGTTTGCGTCACGGATCACTTCGTACTCGATCTCCTTGTAGCCCTTAACGCTCTTCTCAACGAGAACTTCATGAACGGGGGAGAGTCTGAGTGCGTTTGTCTGAACCTCTTCAAGCTCTTCATCGTTGTTTACGAAGCCGCCGCCCGTGCCGCCGAGTGTGAATGCAGGGCGAAGAACAACGGGGTAGCCGATCTTGTGAGCAGCTTCAAGAGCCTCTTCAACGGAATGTGTTGTAACGGAGGGGAGGATAGGCTCGCCGATCTCTTCGCAGAGCTGCTTGAACATCTCTCTGTCCTCGGCTCTTTCGATACTCTCAACGCTTGTTCCGAGAAGCTCTACCTGGCACTCGTTGAGAACGCCTTTCTTTGCAAGCTTTACGGCAAGGTTAAGACCTGTCTGTCCGCCGATACCGGGAACGATAGCGTCCGGACGCTCGTAGCGGAGGATCTTAGCCATGTATTCAAGTGTGAGCGGCTCCATGTAGACCTTGTCTGCAATTACCGTATCTGTCATGATCGTTGCAGGGTTGGAGTTGCAGAGGATTACCTGATATCCCTCTTCACGAAGGGCAAGACAAGCCTGAGTGCCTGCGTAGTCGAATTCGGCAGCCTGACCGATAACGATCGGACCCGAACCGATAACGAGCACCTTCTTTATGTCTGTTCTTTTAGCCATATTATTTGCCCTCCTTCATGAGACGGATGAATTTTTCAAAAAGATATGTGCTGTCCTGCGGACCCGGTGCGCTCTCCGGATGGTACTGAACGCTGAATACCTTGTCCTTTTCGCAGCAAACGCCCTCAACTGTGTTGTCGAGGATATTTATATGTGTAACTTTAAGATCTGTGTTGTTCACGCTCTCGCTGTCAACGGCGTAGCTGTGGTTCTGGCTCGTGATCTCGATCTTGCCGTTTTCAAGGTTCTTGACGGGGTGGTTTCCGCCTCTGTGACCGAACTTGAGCTTGTATGTCTTTGCGCCGTAAGCAAGGCTGATGAGCTGATGACCGAGGCAGATGCCGAAGATCGGATACTTGCCCTTGATGTTCTTTATAAGCTCGATAACGCACTGAACGTCCTCCGGGTTTCCGGGGCCGTTTGAGAAGAATACGCCGTCCGGATCGAGAGCTTCGATCTCTTCTGCCGTTGTGTTGTAGGGAACTACAGTCACGTTGCAGCCGAGCTTGTTGAGGCTTCTGATAATGTTGAGCTTGATGCCGCAGTCTACAGCAACAACTTCAAGCTTCGGATGAGCCGTTCTTGAGTACCACTTTTTCTTGCAGCTCACCTTGGAAACAGCGTCCTTCGGGATCTCTGTTTCTGCAAGTATCTTCATACATTCATCGTGAGGCTTGTCTATATCGGTGATAAGCACCTTCTGATGACCCTCATCACGGATGCGGCGTGTTATCATTCTTGTATCGATGCCCGAAATACCGGGAATACCGTACTCTTCGAGTGTTTCACCGAGCGTCTTTGTGTATCGGAAGTTAGAGGGGATATTATTGTACTCTCTTACGATAAGTCCGCCTATCGTGGGTACCCTCGTCTCAAAGTCGTCGTCCGCAATACCGTAGTTGCCGATAAGAGGATATGTCATCGTTACCATCTGATATGTATAAGACGGGTCCGATACGATCTCCTGATAACCGACCATCGATGTGTTGAAAACAAGCTCGCAGACACGCTCGCAGGTGTGGCCGAAGCCCACGCCCGGAAATTCGCTGCCGTCTTCAAGGACGATCTTTCTGTTTTTTACTGCTTTTTCCATTTTATTTCCCCCTTGACCATAGTTAAAACGCATTCGCCGCAAACCTTCATTCCCTCAAACGGAGTTGCACGCCCCATTGTCAGAAAGCTGTTCGGGTCGATCGTATATTCTTTATTCAGATCCCACACACAAAGATCGGCGAAAGCACCCTCTTTGAGCTGAGTTTCTATTCCAAAGCGTCTGCCGGGCTTTTCACTCATCAGCGCTACAAGCTGTGAAAGCGTAAGCACGCCTGTCTTTACAAGTTTTGTGTAAAGCACAGGGAAAGCAGTTTCAAGCCCTACAACGCCCATTGCGCTTTTTTCAAGCCCTTTTGATTTTTCTTCAAGACTGTGCGGCGCATGATCGGTTGCGATCATGTCTATCGTGCCGTCGAGTATGCCCTCGATGAGAGCCTTTTTATCCTCCTCGTCACGAAGCGGCGGATTCATTTTGAAGCGGCCGTTCTCGATGAGGTCTTTGTCGCTGAACACAAGGTAGTGAGGTCCCGTTTCGCAGGTTATGTCAACGCCGTCTTTCTTTGCTTGTCTTATAAGCTCGACGCTTTCTTTTGTTGAAACGTGGCAGACGTGATATGTACAGCCTGTTTTCTTTGCAAGCTCTATGTCACGCTTTATCTGTCCCCATTCGCTCTCCGAGCAGATGCCCTTGTGGCCGTGCTCCTTTGCGTATTTGCCGTCGTGGATATATCCGCCCCTGAGCAGCTCGTTCACCTCGCAGTGAGCGGCGATCATCTTGCCGAGCTTTTTCGCTCTTGTCATCGCTTCGCTCATCATTTCGTCTGACTGAACTCCTCGGCCGTCGTCGGAAAATGCGATAATATCCTTTGCCATGCCTTCAAGGTCGGCAAGCTCTCTGCCTTCCTCGTTCACGGAGATAGCACCGTAAGGATGGACGTTGATAACTGCGTCACGCTCGATTATGTCAAGCTCTTCTTTAAGATGCCCGACACTGTCGGGTACGGGCTTTAAGTTCGGCATTGCGCAAACATCGGTGTAGCCGCCGTGGGCTGCCGCCATAGTTCCCGTTTTAATTGTTTCCTTGTATGAAAAACCCGGTTCTCTGAGATGTACATGAACATCAATGAAACCGGGAAAAATGAAACAATTATTCAAATCAAGCACAACGGTATCATCATCGGAAGAAACAGAAACACCAATACCGATAGTATCGATCCTGCCGTCACAAACAAGCACGTCGGCCTTGTTTATCTCACCGCATAAAACATTGGCATTTTTCAGCAAATATTTCATCTTTGATAACCCCTTTGCGAAATGATACCGACACTGAAAACATCGGTATTATGATCTCAAAAAGCGCAGAACTGCACCCCTCAAAATTCTCATATTATAATACCATTTGAGAGGGCTTCTGTCAAGCTACAATTTTGTTAAAGAATGTATAAATATTCATTGATATACAAATAATATTCATAGACAAAAGAAATTGTCAAAAACACCGAAAAACGAGGTATAAAATGTCAGATAAGAATAAAAAAAGCACCCCCTCCGCTTCTGTGCTTCCGAATAACGACAGAAGCAAAACGGAGAGGAAAACAAACAGAAATATCCCGTCGGAAGAAGCTGTCAGGGAGCTTCGCCGATGGTCAGAGCTGAGGCAGCAGTAGTTTTTTCATTTCTTTTAAATGTGATCTCACCGCCGCCGTAGGAGAGAAGAAGCTTTTTTCCGCCGAGCGTGTAGGTAAAGCTGTATGTGTCGTCGGAATCAATAATAACGATCCTCTCGTCGTCAATAACGCATAAGCCGCTTATCGTGTCGGAACCGTCTGCATTTTTCACGGTCATTTCGGCGTTGTTCCCATCGAAGACAAGTGACGCTTCGGCAGATCTGCCGGCAAATACCCAATCGGACTGCCGTATCTCATCGCTGTTTGAGTTTATCACCCCGCATCCGCAAGCGGAGAGGGAGACGCTTAGTGTTAATGCAGTACAGGCGAGCTTTAGATTTTTCATATATGGCACCGCTTTCTTAAATAATTGACAATGGACAATTGACAATGGACAATTAAGGAGTCGCTTCGCTCCTGTTTTTATTAAGTGTGGAGTGTAGAGTGAATGAAGCACTGCGCGCTTGTTTTTTTAGTGTATTCAAACTTAAGGAACCACTGAATAAATCACGCCCTGCGGGCTGAGCACCCATCTTGCTTGCATCTTTTTGTCATATTGCACTCAACTCCCTTGAAATACGTAAGTATTACTGCGGTCGTTTCATGCAATCTGACTAAAAATCTGACGGCGCAATATGGGCACTCGATTTAATCAGTGTTTCCTTAACTGTTATCTCTCGGCAGCAAATATAGTTTGAAATTAAGATAGCTAATACAATCCAACTCGGCGAAGCCGAGTTCCGCAATTGTCAATTATCCATTGTCAATTGTCCATTAATAAGAGTATGTTCCCCCTCACCCCAAAATGCAAAAAAACCGCCGTCCCGAAAAACGAGACGGCGGGGAATTTTTTATTGATGTCCGAATTACGAACCTGTGGGGATGTACGGTCTGAGTGCGCCTGCAAGTGCGATAGTCGGCATTGTCTGGAGCCAGATCTTACCGGGGCCTGTAACCTTTGTATTGAACAGACCTTCGCCGCCTGCGAGGATATTGCCGAGACCCTTTACTGTCTCAACTTCCATCGTACATGTAGCTTCCATAGCTGCAAGATAACCTGTATCAACAAGCATCGACTCACCGGGGCCGAGAACGTAGTTGTAAACGCAGCCGTCGATCTCAAGGAATACAGTGCCGTTTCCTGTGAACTTCTGCATGATGAGACCTTCACCGCCGAAGATACCGCTGAGCTTCTTGCCGCCTGTGAAAGCAACTTCCATCTGTACGCCGGGTGTGTTTGCAAAGTAAGCAGACTTCTGAGCGATGAGCTGTGTCTGACCTACGTCAAAAGCAATGATATCACCGGGGAATGTAGATGCAAAAGCGATCTCGCCGGGGCCGCCTGCTGCTGTGTAGGTGTTACGGAAGATAGACTCGCCCGTGAACGCACTCTTTGCCATCTTGCCGAGAGCGCCCATAACGCCCTTGCCGCCGCTGCCGAGACCTGTCTGCATAGACATTGTCGGAGTCATCCAGGACATTGCGCCCTGCTGGCATTCGATGCTCTCACCCTGGTTGAGCTTGCAAACAAGCACCGGAAGAGGTCTGTTGTGAACTTCATATAGCATATATTTGCCTCCTTTATTATGATACCTTCGTCAATGGGTAACATTTACGAGGTATTGATTACTTAGTTGAGTTTCAACATCTATTACTATACCACATCTGAACAGAAAATTCAATAATAATTTTAAAATTTTAGAAATTCTTGTGAATTGGTACAATAGTATACCCAAAGTGCCTATACAGAGCCGTTTCTCGATATGAACACTGTTTTTTAGTGAAAAAGATTAAAATCGTGAGACTTGACATTACATTGTGTTAATAATGCACATTCGTAATTGACAGAATTGTTGGTTGGTGTTATAATTTGTAGATAAAAGAGCGGAGGGATTTTTATGTTCTACGTTATGGCAGGAGCCAGGGGCGACTACGAGAAGTACCGCAGGCTTCTGAAGAAAATAAGACTTAAAGATGATGATACACTGTACGTTCTCGGCAACGTAATAAACGGCGGCAACGAAGGAATGAAGATCCTTCTTGATATGATGATGTGCCCGAATGTTTATCCTGTAATAGGCAAGAGCGAGTATGCGGCATTGCCATGCCTCAAGTGGCTTGCCGAAAACACCTCGGAGGACTCATTCGATTCAATGAACGATAAGATCAGAGGCAAGATGATGGATCTTATCTCAAACGGCGGCCAGCAGACGATCTTTTCATTCAGAACGCTTACAGACGAGCAGAAAGAGATGGTGCTCGACTACCTTTCGGATTTCTCTCTTTACGAGGAGGTCCGCATAAAGGGCAAGGATTACGTTCTTGTTTCGGCAGGCATCAATAATTTTGATAAGGACAAGGAGCTTGATGACTACGATATCCGTGAGCTTATCTCCGAAGGCCCCGATTATTCAAAGGTCTATTACGACAACAAGATCCTTGTAACGGCTCACACGCCCACAAGAAAGATATACGAAGCAGATGACCCGTTCGCCGAGCCTACGCCGAACGGCGAACCGTCACGCTATGACATGATCTACTGCGCCAACAATCATATAGCCGTAAACTGCGGCAGCGATATAGGCGGCAGACTTGCAGCAGTCAGACTCGACGATATGGAAGAGTTCTACGCAGATTGATGTACGGCGCTTCGATATTATTATCACGAAGTATTTTTCGGTACAGCAAAATAGTACAGCTTTAATGCGTAAAAATCCGGTTGTCCGAATTTACCAATATTTATTCTTTCCTTATATGATTTTATTAACAAAAACAGAAATTCGACAAAAATTTAACAATACCCTATTGATTTGACCGAATTTCTGAGTTATAATTATTGAAAATCTATTAAGATTTATAAGAGTATTTAGATTTATAGGAGGTCCACAAATGGCAGAAAAAACTGTTCAACCTTTCCGTGAAACCGACGAGCAGAAGCAGGCGCTTTCGCAGATCATAGAGCGGAACAAGGTTCAGCCGGGAGCACTGCTTCCGATCCTTCATGAGGCACAGGAAGTATACGGCTATCTTCCGATCGAGGTGCAGCAGAGAGTTGCCGACGGTCTCGGAATCTCGCTTTCAGAGGTTTACGGCGTTGCAACGTTCTACTCACGTTTCAGCCTTACTCCCAAGGGCAAGCACAGAATCAGTGTCTGTCTTGGTACTGCGTGCTATGTTAAGGGCGCAGACAAAATTCTGGCAGAAGTTGAAAAGAAGCTCGGCATCAAGAGCGGAGAGTGCACAGACGACGGATTGTTCTCAATTGATTCGTGCCGCTGTGTAGGCGCTTGCGGTCTCGCACCGGTTATGATGATCGACGAGGAAGTTTACGGTAAGCTTACACCGGCTATGGTAGACAAGATCCTCGACAAGTACATCAAAGAGGAAGGAGAGAGCAAGTAATCATGACAATTGAAGAACTCAATAAGATAAAAGCAGATCACCAGCAGCTCGTTATGGTCAGAAAGGTCATCAAGGAGCAGGGCGAAGAGCTTGCAAAGCAGACAGGCTACCGTAAGCAGGTACTCGTTTGCGGCGGTACAGGCTGTACATCTTCCGGCAGTAAGAAGGTTCTTGCAGCTCTGGAGGAATCACTTAAAGAAAACGGCATCGAGAATGAGATCCTTGTTGTAAGAACAGGCTGCTTCGGCCTTTGCTCACTCGGTCCGATCATGATCGTTTACCCCGAGGGTTCGTTCTATTCACAGGCTACTCCCGAGGGCGTTAAGAGAATCGTAAAAGAGCATCTCGTAGAAGGCAACGTCGTTAAGGATCTTCTCTATCAGGAGACAGTTCATGCCGACGGTTCTATTCTTGCGCTTTCCGAGACTCCTTTCTATAAGAACCAGCTCAGAATTGCTCTGAGAAACTGCGGCGTTATCGACCCCGAGAACATCGAGGAGTACATCGCAGTTGACGGTTATCAGGCACTTGCAAAGGCACTCACAACAATGACTCCGGACGACGTTATCAAGGAAGTTCTTGATTCCGGTCTTCGTGGCCGTGGCGGCGGCGGATTCCCCACAGGCAGAAAGTGGATGTTCGCTAAGGCTTCGCAGGGCGACGTAAAGTACGTTGCATGTAACGCCGACGAGGGCGACCCGGGTGCATTCATGGATCGTTCCATTCTTGAGGGCGACCCGCAGTGCATCATCGAGGCTATGGCTATCGCAGGCTACGCTATCGGCGCTAATCATGGTTTCGTTTACGTAAGAGCAGAGTACCCGATCGCAGTTGAAAGACTCAGAATCGCTATCGATCAGGCAAGAGAAAGAGGTTTCCTCGGCAAGAACATCTTCGGTTCGGGCTTTGACTTCGATATGGAGATCCGTCTCGGCGCCGGCGCATTCGTATGCGGCGAGGAGACAGCTCTTATGACATCTATCGAGGGTAATCGAGGCGAGCCTCGTCCGAGACCTCCGTTCCCGGCAGTTAAGGGTCTGTTCGGCAAGCCGACAGTTCTTAACAACGTTGAGACATACGCTAACATCGCTCAGATCATCCTCAACGGCAGCGGCTGGTACGCTTCGATGGGTACAGAGACATCCAAGGGTACAAAGGTATTCGCACTCGGCGGCAAGATCAACAACGTAGGTCTTGTTGAGGTTCCGATGGGTACAACACTTCGCACGATCATCGAAGAGATCGGCGGCGGCGTTCCCAACGGCAAGAAGTTCAAGGCAGCTCAGACGGGCGGTCCTTCCGGCGGATGCATCCCTGCTGAATATATCGACACTCCGATCGACTATGACAGCCTTATCGCCATCGGTTCCATGATGGGTTCGGGCGGAATGATCATTCTCGATGAAGATACATGTATGGTAGATATCGCTAAGTTCTACCTTGAGTTTACCGTTGACGAGAGCTGCGGTAAATGTACACCGTGCCGTATCGGTACAAGAAAGCTCCTCCAGTATCTTGAAAAGATCACTGAAGGCAAGGGCGAACCGAAGGATCTCCAGGAGATCGAAGACCTCGCAACACACATGCAGAAGTCTTCTCTGTGCGCACTCGGCCAGACAGCTCCGAACCCGATCCTTTCCACAATGAAGTTCTTCAAGGACGAGTATATCGCTCACATTGAGGACAAGACCTGCCCCGCAGGCGTTTGTAAGTCGCTCATCAAGTATGAAATCGTTCCCGACAAGTGCAAAGGCTGTACCCTCTGTGCTCGCAACTGCCCCGTTGGCGCTATCTCGGGCACTGTTAAGAATCCTCATGTTATCGATTCCGACAAGTGCATCAAGTGTGGCGTCTGCATGAGCAATTGTAAGTTCGGCGCAATCGTAACGAAATAAGGAGGGCATAGCATGGAAACTGTACATCTTAAGATAAACAACATCCCTGTTGAAGTGCCGAAGGGTTACACGATCCTTCAGGCTGCTAAGCAGGCTAATATTGAGATACCTACACTGTGCTATCTCAAGGATATCAACTGCATCGGCGCTTGCCGTGTATGTATGGTAGAAGCAAAAATGAACGGCAGACCGATGAGAGGACTTCTCGCAGCCTGCGTATATCCTGCCGAGGAGGGTCTTGAGGTATTCACAAACACTCCCGCAGTTATCAAGTCCAGAAAGACAACTCTTGAGCTTCTTCTTGCTAACCACAACAAGAAGTGCCTCTCCTGCGAAAAGAGCACAACATGTGAGCTCCAGCGTCTTGCAAGAGAGTACGGCTGCGATGAAGAGCACTTCAAGAGCGAAGAGCCGAGATACGAGATCGACGATGTTTCGCCGTATATCGTTCGTGACAACAACAAGTGTATCCAGTGTATGCGCTGCGTTGCTGTATGTAAGAACGTTCAGACAGTATCGACAATCGGTGCTATCCAGAGAGGCTTCAACGCTCACGTCGGCAGTGCGTTCGATAAGAGCCTTGCAGACGCTCCCTGCGTTGGCTGCGGTCAGTGCGTAGTTAACTGCCCCGTTGGCGCACTCAAAGAGAAGAGCCAGGAAGACAAGGTATGGGACGCAATCGCAGATCCCGAGAAGAAGGTAATTTTCTACACAGCTCCTTCCATCAAGGCTACACTCGGCGAAGCATTCAACATGCCTATCGGCACAAATGTTGAGGGCAAGATGGCAGCAGCTATCCGCCGTCTCGGTGAAGATGTAACAATCTTCAACATGGACTTCACAGCCGATCTTACGATCATTGAAGAGGCTAACGAGCTTGTTCAGAGGATCACAACAGGCGGCACGCTCCCGATGTTCACATCCTGCTGCCCCGGTTGGGTCAAGTTCCTTGAGCATTACTATCCGGAGTTCACACCGAACCTTTCCACATGCAAATCGCCGCAGGCTATGTTCGGTGCAGTTCTCAAGAGCTACTATGCTAAGAAGAACAACCTCGATCCCGAGAACATCTTCGTTGTCAGCGTAATTCCCTGCACAGCAAAGAAGTTTGAGGTAACACGTCCGCAGCTCCGCTCCGAGGAAGCTTACGACGATGTAGACGTTGCACTCACAACAAGAGAGCTTGCAAGAATGATCAAGCGTGCAGGTCTTGACTTCACAACTCTCCCCGAAGAGGATTACGATGCTCCGTTCAATAAAGCAACGGGCGGCGGTGCGATCTTCGGCGCAACAGGCGGCGTTCTCGAAGCAGCTCTTCGTACAGCTGCTCATACTCTCGACGGCGACTTTAAGAAGGTCGATTTTGAAGAGGTAAGAGGTCCCGAGCCGATCAGAACTGTTACTTATGAAGTAGCAGGCGTTAAGATCACGGTAGCAGTTGCTTCCGGTCTCGGCAACGCAAGAAAGATCCTTGAGATGATCAAGGCAGGCGAGCTTGACTGCCAGATGGTAGAGATCATGGCTTGCCCCGGCGGCTGCATCAACGGCGGCGGTCAGCCCATCCCGACAGACTACGTTCTCAACAACGTTGACTACAAGGCTATCCGCTCCAAGGCTCTCTATGACTACGATAAGAACTCCGAGCTCAGAAGCAGCCATGAAAGCCCTGTTATCAAGATGATCTACGACGAGTTCCTCGAAGAGGCAGGCTCGCACGTATCTCACAAGTATCTCCACACTTCCTACATCGAGCGTGGACACGAGTATAAATAATCTTATAAATCTATAAACTGTACCTTGTCTCCGTCCAGGCGGCGGAGACGAGGGATCAACATATTTTTTGTATTCTGACGCAAAAGGACCTCTGATGTGAAAGAGCAAATGCAGAAATAGACTTTTTGTGCTGCGCTCTTTTTGGGCGCAGCATTTTTATTTTAAAGGAGTATAACGATATGGAAACAAGAGTTGCTATAATCGGAATTATCGTGGAAAATACCGATTCCGTTGATAAGCTCAATGATCTTCTTCATGAGTACGGTCAGTTCATAATCGGCAGAATGGGTCTTCCTTATGACAAGAAGAAGGTAAACATCATCAGCGTATGTCTCGACGCTCCGCTCGATACGATCAACCAGCTTTCCGGCAAGCTCGGAATGATCGACGGCGTAAGCGCAAAGGCAGTATTCTCGAAGGTCTGATATGAAAGCGTTAATAGACAAGCTCTATTCAACGTCCTCGCTTACAAAAGAAGAATACACTAAGCTTATACAGCACCACAGCGGGAGCGACGCCGAGTATCTTTACTCTCTTGCGGTAAAGCGCAGAAAAGAGTATTACGGTACAGATGTGTATATAAGAGGGCTGATCGAGTTTACGAATTACTGCAAAAACGACTGCCTTTACTGCGGTATCAGACGTTCCAATAAAAACACGGAGCGCTACCGCCTTGATAAAGACGATATACTTGCCTGCTGCGAACAGGGCTACGGTCTTGGCTTTCGCACGTTCGTACTGCAAGGGGGAGAAGATCCGTACTTTACCGACGAGCGCATATGCGATATCGTATCGTCTATTAAGAGCAGTTATCCCGACTGCGCCGTTACGCTGTCGATAGGTGAAAAGGAACATGCAAGCTACAAGGCGTTTTTTGACGCAGGCGCCGACCGCTATCTTCTGCGCCACGAAACAGCCGACAACAATCACTACAGAAAGCTTCACCCGAGTGAGATGTCGCCCGAACACAGGAAACAGTGCTTGTACGACCTTAAAGCTATAGGCTATCAGGTGGGCTGCGGATTTATGGTAGGTTCTCCGTATCAGACAGCTGAAAACCTTGCCGATGATATGATGTTCCTGAAAGAGTTCCGTCCGCATATGGTCGGGATAGGGCCGTTTATATCGCAGCACGATACGCCGTTTTCCGATTTTGAAAGCGGAACGCTCGATCAGACGCTTTTTATGCTCGGACTTATAAGGCTTACGCTGCCTTATGTTCTGCTGCCGTCCACAACGGCGCTCGGAACGATACATCCGCTCGGCAGAGAAAAGGGAGTTCTTGCAGGTGCAAATGTAGTGATGCCGAATCTTTCGCCTGTGAGTGTGAGAAAGAAGTATCTGCTGTATGACAACAAGATATGCACAGGAGACGAGGCGGCGGAGTGTAAAAACTGTCTTCAAATGAGAATGAGATCAATAGGGTACGATGTAGTCTCTTCAAGAGGCGACTGTGCCGGTATAAAATAAGGAGTGACTGAAATGGGATTCAAATATGATCCGAAATCATCAATTGCAGATGAATTTATCAATGACGAGGAGATCAAGGCATGTCTTGAATACTCCGAAAAGAACAAGAACAATGTCGAGCTTATCGATCAGATCCTTGAAAAAGCAAGAAAGGGCAAGGGTCTTACCCATAAAGAGGCTATCGTTCTTCTTGACTGCGATATCGAAGAGAAGAATCAGGAGATTTACGCTCTTGCAGAGAAGATCAAGAAGGATTACTACGGCAACCGTATCGTTATGTTTGCGCCGCTCTATCTTTCCAACTACTGTGTAAACGGCTGCCTCTACTGCCCGTACCACGCTAAGAACAAGCATATCCGCCGTGTGAAGCTCACACAGGATCAGATCAGACAGGAAGTTATCGCACTGCAGGATATGGGCCATAAGAGACTTGCTATCGAAGCAGGCGAGGATCCCGTTAACAACCCGATCGAGTATATCCTCGAAAGCATCAAGACGATCTACAGCATCAAGCACAAGAACGGTGCTATCCGCCGTGTTAACGTTAATATTGCCGCTACAACTCACGAGAACTACAAGAAGCTCAAGGACGCAGGTATCGGCACATATATCCTCTTCCAGGAGACTTACAACAAGGAGTCTTACGAAAAGCTTCATCCGACAGGACCGAAGCACAACTACAACTACCACACCGAGGCTATGGACAGAGCTATGGAAGCAGGCATCGACGATGTAGGCTGCGGCGTACTGTTCGGTCTGGAGCTTTACAGATACGAGTTTGTCGGCATTCTCATGCACGCAGAGCATCTTGAAGCTAAGTTCGGCGTAGGCCCTCATACGATCAGTGTTCCCCGTGTAAGAAAGGCAGACGATATTGACCCCGATGTATTCGATAACGGTATCTCCGACGAGACATTTGCAAAGATCGTAGCCTGCATCAGAATAGCTGTTCCGTACACAGGAATGATCGTGTCTACCCGTGAGTCTCAGAAGAGCAGAGAGAGAGTTCTCCACCTCGGCGTTTCGCAGATCAGCGGCGGTTCAAAGACGAGCGTAGGCGGCTATGCAGAGCCGGAAGCAAAAGAGGACGATTCCTCGCAGTTTGACGTAAGCGACACAAGAACGCTCGACGAAGTAGTTAAGTGGCTCATGGAGCTTGGCTATATCCCGAGCTTCTGTACTGCATGCTACCGGGAGGGCAGAACGGGCGACCGTTTCATGTCGCTTTGCAAAGCAGGTCAGATCCAGAACTGCTGCCACCCGAATGCACTCATGACGCTCAAAGAGTATCTTGAAGACTACGCTTCACCCGAAACAAGAAAGATCGGCGAAGAGCTTATCATCAAAGAGCTTGACAACATTCCTAAGGAAAAGGTTCGTGAAAAGACGAAGGAATACCTCACGGGAATACACGCAGGAGAGAGAGACTTCCGCTTCTGATTAATAATGGACAATTGACAATGGACAATTGACAATTGCGGAACTCGGCTTCGCCGAGTTGGATTTGTATTAGCTTTCATCACACTTTATAAGTCTGAATATACAAATATAAAACAGGAGCGACAGCGACTCCGCAATTATCCATTCTCAATTATCAATTGTCAATTAACATAGGCTGTTCTTTAAATAGAGCAGGAAAGGACGATCACCATGAGTTTAAACAGCGTTCCCGCTGCGGAGCGGGTCCATATAGGCTTTTTCGGAAAGCGCAACGCAGGCAAATCAAGCCTCGTTAACGCCGTTACCGGTCAGTCTCTTGCTATCGTTTCCGATGTTGCCGGTACAACTACCGACCCCGTTACAAAGACAATGGAGCTTCTGCCTATCGGGCCTGTTGTAATTATCGACACCCCCGGCATCGACGATGAGGGCGAGCTTGGAAAGCTTCGTGTTGAAAAAAGCTATCAGGCTCTTGCAAAAACCGATATTGCGATCATCGCAGCCGACGGTGTTTCCGGAGTCACAGAGCAGGAAACGGCGCTTATAAAAAAGATCAATGAGAAGAATATCCCGTATATCCTGGTCTATACTAAGGCTGATATCGCAAAGCATGACACCGAAAACGATAACGAGATCGCTGTCAGCAGCAAAACGGGGGAGGGCATCAACGAGCTTAAAGAGCTTATCGGAAAATTTGCCGAGAATTTCGGCAATGAGAAGAAGATCATCTCCGACAAGCTTACTCCCGGAGATTTCGTTGTGCTCGTTATCCCCGTTGACAAAGCAGCCCCGAAGGGCAGGCTTATCCTGCCGCAGCAGCAGACGATCAGAGATATTCTCGACGCTCACTGCATGTGCGCAGTAACACAGGACGACAGACTTCCCGAAACGCTTGCAGCTCTCAACGTGAAGCCGAAATATGTTATAACGGACAGTCAGGTTTTCGGTAAGGTGAGTAAAATGCTGCCCGAAGATATTTCGCTTACGTCGTTCTCGATATTGTTTGCAAATTACAAGGGCAATCTCCGCCTTTGTGTTGAGGGCGTAACGGCGCTCGATAAGCTCTCCGACGGAGACAAAGTTCTCATATCGGAAGGCTGCACGCACCATCGTCAGTGCGGCGATATAGGCACGGTAAAGCTGCCGGCTCTTATCAAGAAGTACACGGGCGTTGCCCCGGAGTTTTCATGGACTTCCGGCACGGAGTTCAAAGAAGACCTTACGAAATACAAGCTTGTTATCCACTGCGGAGGCTGTATGCTCAATGAAGCGGAAATGCAGTCTCGTCTTGCAAGCGCACAGCGGCAGGGTGTGCCGATCACGAATTACGGCACGGCTATCGCATATATGAACGGCATACTGAAAAGAAGCCTGTCGCCGTTCCCGGAGATACAGGAATTGCTTTAATAAACGCACAGCCAAAAGTTTTTTGCGCAGCTTTTTTTCAAAAAAGCTGCCGAGGGTGTGGGGCGAGCAGCCCCACAAAAAAAGCTGTAAATAAATTAAGAAGCGATTCGCAGCAATAAAATAAGCTTGCGAAGCACCAAAACGTAACCGTCGTTACGAATAAAGCAGGCACGAGGCGCAGCCAATGTGCCGGACGGTAACGCTCACTGCGTTCGCTCAGTGAATAGTGAAGAGTTTAGTTTTTTGCTCCTGTTTTTCTTTATCTGTGTAAAACTTTACGATATGCTCTTTTTTCTTTTTCAACAAACTTCTCCGCTCGTAATGAGCGGAGTTTTTTTACCGGAATTGTAAACTTGATATTGACAAAAGCAGGTTTACAATATATAATAGTAACCGTAGATCATAAAAAGGAAGTAATCAAATGCAAAAAGAAAAGATCGACCCGAAGCTTATTACAGTCCTGTCTGTTGGTGTGTGTGCCGCACTTATGACGATATGCTCATGGATATCTATCCCTATTGTCGTGCCGTTTACTTTGCAGACATTCGCAGTTTTCCTTATAGCAGGGCTGTTTTCGCTAAAGGTCAGTATGCTTTCAATAACCGTATTTATAGCGCTCGGCGCAGTCGGACTGCCCGTGTTTTCAGGCTTTAAGTCAGGGCTTGCCGCAGTAATGGGGCCTACGGGCGGCTATATGGTCGGCTTCTTGTTTACGGCGCTTATAATATGGCTGTTCAAAACGATAAAGCCGTCATCTGTCCCGTTTCTCGTTATCGGAATGTCGCTCGGGCTTGCCGTGTGCTATATGTTCGGAACGATCTGGTTTTACATCGTATACGCCCGAACAGGCAATGTAATGTCGGGCGCAAAGATATTGTCGCTTTGTGTGCTGCCGTTTCTTATACCCGACGCAGTTAAAATGGCTTTAGCTGTTTTGCTTGTAAACAGGCTCACAGCTCCGCTTTCAAAAATGGGCTTTGTAAAAGCAATGTAATAATAAGGCGTATCACCGTTTCCAATGACAGCGAAACGGTGATTTTTTTCTTTGCTTTCTGCGGGCATATGAATTTTTCTTAAAAAAATTGTCAAATAATCCGAAAAAAACAGCGAAAATTAGAACAATAAAGAGAAAAATTGCAGGATTTGCAAATTATACTTGCATTTTTCATACATATATATTAGAATATAACACGGACACTTATAAACTAAATACGGAGGCTGTCTAATATGAAATCTTATCTTGAAATGAGCAAAGAAGAGCTTAACGCAGAGAAAGCTTCTCTCGAAAAGGCTTACAATGATTATAAGGCTATGGGTCTTTCGCTTAACATGGCGAGAGGTAAGCCCGGCGCAGAGCAGCTCGACATCTCTATGCCGATGCTCGATGTTATTGATTCAAAGAGCGACTGCACAAACGAGGGCGTAGACCTCAGAAACTACGGTATCCTCGACGGTATCCCGGCAGTTAAGAAGATGTTTGCAGATATTCTCGGCGTAGATCAGAGCGAGGTTTTCGTAGGCGGAAACTCAAGCCTTAACATGATGTTCGACACTATCACAACATTTATGGTTAAGGGTATTGCAGGCTGCGAGCCTTGGGTAAAGCAGGGCAACGTAAAGTTCCTTTGCCCCGTTCCGGGCTATGACCGTCACTTCGGTATCACAGAGTTCTACGGTATCGAGATGATAAATATCCCCACAGACGAGAACGGTCCCGATATGGATCTTGTTGAGAAGCTCGTTTCCGAGGATGAATCCGTAAAAGGCATCTGGTGCGTCCCGAAGTATGCAAACCCCACAGGTATCACATATTCCGACGAAACAGTTCGCCGCTTTGCAGCTCTCAAGCCTGCTGCAAAGGACTTCAGGATCATCTGGGACAACGCTTACGTTATCCACGATCTTAACGATACTCCCGACAGCCTTCTTTCTATTATGGACGAATGTAAGAAGAACGGCAACGAAGATCTTCCGATCATCTTTGCTTCAACTTCCAAGATCACATTCCCGGGTGCAGGCGTTGCAGTAATGGCTTGCTCCAAGAACAACATGGACGAGATGAAGGCTCGCTACACAAAGCAGACTATCGGCTACGATAAGCTCAACATGCTCCGTCATCAGCGTTACCTTAAAGACAGCGCAGGTCTTGTTGCTTACATGGAGAAGCACAAGGCAGTTATCGCACCGAAGTTTGAGTGCGTTCTCAACGCTCTTGAGAGCGAAGTTAAGGAAACAGGCTGCGCATCCTGGACAAAGCCGAACGGCGGCTACTTCATCAGCGTAGATGTTCTTGAAGGCACAGCTAAAGAGGTAGTTAAGCTCTGTAAGGAAGCAGGCGTAGTGCTCACAGGCGCAGGCGCAACATTCCCCTACGGCAAGGACCCCAAAGACAGCAACATCAGAATTGCTCCGACATACCCGAGCGTTGAAGAGCTTGCAAAGGCAGCAGATATCTTCTGCGTATGCACAAAGCTTGCAGCAGTAAATAAGCTTCTTGCGTGATCGAAACAAGATACTAAAAACCGCTCTCGGTTTTCCGAGGGCGGTCGTTTTATAATTGAAAACTGCTCAAAACACTTGCAGGTGCTGTCATTATTGCTTGTCGGCGGGAACGTATTCAGTAAGTCACTCCCCGAAACAAATTTTTTTAAAATGGTGTTGATAACTGCCGCAAAGATATGGTAAAATGATATCATAGAAAAATCGGAAGGGGGAGAACAGTATGGGGACATATCTAAATCCCGGAAACGGTGGATTTGAGCGTATAACATCAAGCAGCTATGTTGATAAAACCGGAATGATAAACATAGTCAATGAACGAATAGGCACTATTGAAAACTTGATCTGTATCAGCCGTCCTCGCCGATTCGGAAAGTCGTATGCTGCAAAAATGCTTTGTGCCTACTATGACCACACCTGTGATTCACACAGTTTATTCGACGATAAGGAAGTCAGTAATACCGAAAACTATGAGAAGCACATGAATAAGTATAATGTGATCTATTTGGATATTTCCGGAATAATATCTCTGATGGCACGAAGGGATATTAAGATCAGTAATATTTCGAGATTCATTGCTTCGGAGATCCGTAAAGAATTGGTTGAAAATTACCCTTCTCTTGAGCAAATAGATGATGCCACTGCATGTATGGTGGAGTGTGTAAAACAGAGCAATAAGCAATTTGTTTTTATCATTGACGAGTGGGATGCGGTTATAAGAGAAGCAAAAGATGACAGAGTAACACAAAAAGCTTACTTGAATCTTCTTAGAGAGTGGTTCAAAAACGGAAACTTTACATCAAAAGCTGTTGCCGCTGCATACATGACGGGGATTTTGCCGATAAAAAAGGATAAGAGCCAATCGGCAATATCCGATTTCAGAGAGTTCACCATCATCAATCCTTCGATATTTGCAAAGTACACAGGCTTTACTGAAGATGAAGTCCGCACAATATGTTCCGATAACGGCCTGGATTTTGATGAAGCCAAGAAATGGTATGACGGCTATTCTTTTGCAGGAGCGCAGTCGATCTATAATCCGTATTCGGTAATGATGGCTGTAAGTATGGGCGAATATGAATCGTATTGGAAACAGACTTCAATTGCAGAAAATCTTGTTACCTATATCAATATGAATTTCGATGATCTTCAGTCCGACATCTTAAAGCTTATTGCCGGAGAGCGTTTGAATGTCAATGTAACGAATTTCCAAAATGATTTTGAGACTTTCAGATCAAAAGACGATGTGCTGACTTTGCTAATTCACCTTGGATATCTTGCTTACGATAAGAGTGATAAACGTGTGCGTATCCCGAACGAAGAAATACGTTTTGAGTTTGATAATCTGCTGCAAAATGCTCAGTATACACAATTAGCTAAACTTGTCACCGACTCTGAAAAGCTGCTTCAGGACACGCTAAACGGAAACGAAACAGCAGTAGCCGAAACAATAGAACGAGTACGGGAAACGAACTATGCCCCGATGTTCTACAACAACGAGCAGGCTCTTCGATACGTTATAAAGTTTGCGTACATCGTGTGTATTGACTATTATCTCAAAGTCGAAGAATTGCCCACAGGAAAGGGGATAGCAGACGTCGTGTTTATCCCCAAGCGTGAAACAGCTCTTCCTGCGATGATCGTTGAGCTGAAATGGAACGAGACAAGCGAAAGCGCTCTTGAGCAGATCAAGCAAAGAAACTATCCTGCGCTTCTGACGGGGTATGAGGGTGAGATGGTCCTTGTCGGGATCAACTATGATATAAAAACAAAGGATCATTCCTGCAAGATCGAACGGATAGAAATATAATGAGTATAGCTCACAGAACATAATTTGTTGCTCTGTGGGCTTTTTGCTTTTACGAAAACAGCTGCTTTTAAAAACGGATTATAAAACAACCGATTGACTTGTACCCCGTTTCTGCCGTATAATAATTCTATATTGACAATCCCGTAATTTCCCGAAAGGAGGATCGGATATGAATGATATTTTGCAGCGCATAGGGCTTCCTATGATGTTGCAGATCGCAATAGAATGCTGGAACGAGCTGTTTCTGCTGATACTGATACTCACAATGCTCATCGGCGTCAAGCAAGACAGGTCGAACGAAGTGCTGCGAAAAACAGAGATCCCGCTTACTAAGGAGCTTATCATTTTCTACGGTGCGGCGTTTATGTACAATCTCTGCGATATCATGGACAATGCTTTCGGTACAGCGAACACAAGATCTGCGTATTATCTGATAAGGATAGGCATATTCACGTACTATCTTCTCGGCGGGTTCCAGACAGTATTTCTTCTCCAGGTCGTCAAGAAATTCGCCGCACAAAAGGTCGGAAAGCGTCTTGAAAATGCCGTTACGGTGTTTCAGTTTTTGCAGATACCGAACGGCGTGCTGCTTCTCATGACTCCGTTTGTCGGGGCGCTTTATCATTTCGACAGCAAAAACGAGTATATCCGCTCGTGGGGTTACTACGTATGGCAGGGAATAACGATCTTATCTTTCGTGTTCATCGGAGTTGTTATCATCGTGTCGTGGAAAAAGCTCGACGCCTTTATCAAGAATATTTTCGTTATCGCCGCCGTGTTCCCGACGATAGGCTTGCTTTGCGGCAGCTTTTCAAATGTGATAAGCCCGAATAATATGATGGTCTCGCTGTCGGCGCTGCTTATGTTCATGGTATACGAAACGAACAGAACGGAAGTTACGGTGCGCAGAGCACGTCAGCTCGAAAATGCGAAAACGAAGCTTGCCGAAAGCCGTCTGCTGCTTGAACAGAGCAAGAGCGAAACGCTTATGGCACAGATACAGCCGCACTTTATCAACAATTCGCTTATGGCGATACGCTCGCAGTGCAGGGATTACCCCGAGGTTTACGAGAGCATCACAAATTTCTCCCGATACCTGCGCTCCAATTTTGAAGCACTCGGCGACGCACGACGCATACTTTTCGAGCAGGAGATGGAGAATGTCGAGGCGTATCTCTCGCTTGAACAGCGCAATTATGCCGACAGGCTCAAAATTGAGTACGACATCGACTGCGACGATTTCCTTGTGCCGCCGCTTTCCGTTCAGCCGCTCGTTGAAAATGCCGTTCGCCACGGGATAGGAACACGGGAGCACGGCGGCACGGTAACTATCTCGGCGCATAAAGTCGGTGATAATGCCGTTATCGAGATCAGGGACGACGGCTGCGGCAGCTCGAATATCACCGACAAGCAGCAGACGAGAAAGGGCATAGGTATTGAGAACGTCCGCAGGCGTTTGAAATCTATGTCCGGCGGAGAGCTTGAAATAATGTTCAACGATAACGGAACGACTGCAAGAATAACCGTTCCGTACATAAATGAGACAAGCAGCTAAGCAGCCGCAGGCAGTACCGCTGCAGCTTCGTTTTGTATATGTACTATACTTTAACTGATTCTTTTCAAAGTTTTACAGGGGGATAACAAATGAAAACCATCTCGGTAGACGACCAGAAGGAAATAACCGACCTTATGAAAGCTATGCTCACGCATATAGATCCGTGCGGCACTCATCTTTGCGCACGAAGTGTTGACGAGGCGTTCGCTCTGCTTACGGACGATGTTGACGTTCTGTTCCTTGACATCGAAATGCCCGGTATAAGCGGCGTTGAAGCTGCCGATCTTCTGATGAAAAGAGGAAAGGAGCTGAATATAGTATTCGTCACGGGGCACCCAGAATACGGTCTTTCGGCGCACAGCGTGTTTCCGAGCGGCTTTCTGACTAAGCCTGTTGACGAAAACGACATTCGCCGTGCGCTGCGGCACCTGCGCTATCCCATAAAGGAAACGAGCGTTCTGCGTGTGCGGTGCGAGCCGTTCTCAGTGTTTTCCGGGACGGACGTTGTGGCGTTCAAGGGCAGCAAAGCGGAGGAGCTTTTTGCGTATCTCGTTTACAAGCAGGGCGCTTACTGCACGAATGATGAGCTTGTTACGGCGATGTGGGGCGACGACTCCGAAAAAAACGGAAGGCTTCGCCAGGTGGTTATGGACTTGCGCCGAACACTTACGGAAGCCGGAGCAGAGAACGCTTTGAGAAAAAAGTACGGCAAGCTCGGACTGGACATAGAGCTTGTAAAAACTGACGGCGACCTTTCCGCTCTGCGCAGGCAGTTCGGTTGGGTGATCGTTTGAATTTACAATATGTTAAATATTTGTTTACAGAATATTCACAGAATAACCGCCCAAACGAACGGTTTTTGAACGGTTTGGTTGCTATAATAGTATATGTCGCATCGACAACTACCCTCCCGCTCGGTCTGAGTAGCTTTACCGTTCGGATTTGTCGATGCGGTTCCTTTCGTGTCGGCGTTGAGCCGACATAGTGTATCAGTATTTTTGCAAAATCCCGCACCTAAGAGCGTCAAGGTGCGGGATTTTGCTATGGTTTACATATTCTTCTGACTAAGTCTACAAAATATACACACTTTGCACCCCGAAATGAACGGTTTGCGAACGGTTTGTTTGATATAATATAGATGTAGAATTATTTTTAGAAGATTTATCGTTTTTTTCTCAAGGAGGTGAACACCGGCAAAGCGGTATTATTTCAACTTAAAAAATTTAATTCAGATTGGAGTGAAACAATAATGAAAGAAACCAAAAGGACATCGAAGATCATTTCCATCGTGCTGACATTTGCAATGCTGTTTTCACTGTTCTCGGTAGCGGGCACAGTTACGGCGAGTGCATATGATGAGAATCCATACGAAAGCCTTGTGAACACCACAAGTGTAATAACGTTTGACAACAAGGCCTGGTATCTGATTGAGGACAACTCCACAGCCGCTAATGCTGGAACTGTAACGCTGCTTGCAAAAGAATGTGTTGGAGCATCAATGTATGGCGACAATAATACATATAGCGGTTCTATAGTGGAAACATTTGTAAATGGATGGTATGCGCATAATATTTCAGCTGCTGCCAAAGCGGCAGTGAGCGGAAGCGGAATGTTTCTTCTGACAACAGCTCAGGCAACAACAATCAAGAGCGCCAATCAAGATGTTTTGAAGTGTCCGGATGTATCAGGTGGTGATTGGTGGCTCTGCTCGCCCGCTGGTCCCGGAGCGGCGTTCGTGTTCGGCGGTTCTGGCGATGTCTTTGATGGTGGCAGCCCTGTGACTACCACGCTTGGTGTCCGCCCCGCTTTAAAGCTTGACCTGAGCAAGGTGACGTTTGATGCAGAGACAAAGACGTTCATAATGGGCAATGAGGTCGCCCGTGTAACTGTGGACGGAACTTCCACATATTACACATCCTTTGCCGACGCATTAGAAGCGTGGGTAAGCGGCAGTACCTTAACACTTCTCGCAGATGTCGAGATAACCGAGCGCATTTTTATCTACGACACCAGGACGATCGACCTGAACGGTTACGGTATCAAAAGGATCGGCAACGATCAAGTCTTTGCTATAGACGCTGCCGATGCGAGCCTGACGATAAATGACGGAGAACCAACACGTACCGACACAGGAAGCAATCGCCCGAACGGCGTCGTTGGCGGCTACCTCACCGGCGGTAACAACAATGATACCTACGGCTGGGGCGGCGGAATATATCTCGGAAACGGCGCCACGCTCACTATGAATGGCGGTACCATCACCGGCAACATGGCGAATGGTAACGGCGGCGTGGTCGTTAGTGGCTCTACGTTTATTATGACCGGCGGCACGATCAGCAACAACAGAGCAAATAACGGCGGCGGCGTAGCTGTCAGCAACGGCGGTACATTTGAAATGTCCGGCGGCACGATCACAGGAAACACCGGCGGCTGGGGTGCCGGCGTATATGTCGAAGGCAGTACATTTAATATGACCGGCGGCACGATCTCAGGAAATAATGCTTATAATGACGGCTGGGGCGGCGGCGTGTTTGTATTCACAAATGCTGTATTTAATGTCTCAGGTACTCCGGTCATTTGCGATAACTACAAAGGCACAACTCTTAGCAATGTACATTTGCAGATGTATAATCGTTCTGCAACAATAAACGTTGTCTCTCCGGGTCTGAATGACGGCGCAAATATCGGCGTGACGATGATGTTCTCCGATGTGTTCACAAGCAGCAGCAACACGGAATACAATGTGGCTTCTTACTTCACCGACGACAGCGCCGAACGTACAGTAGTCAAGAATTACGATGGGCAGCTTCTGTTCGACGGTCCGGTCTATATATTTGACGCAGAATCAAGCTCGGATCCAAGTTATAAACGTGAGGTCGATATTCCGACCACAAACGGGATCGATAATACCACTAAGGTTGAAGCCCTGATAGATATGGAATCTCTTGCCGATGACGGCTGGGCACAGATGCAGGTCATTTATAATAATTGGTCGCAGAATAAGACCGTAGGTATTTCCTCTGAACCCGGCATAGCGAAATACACGCTGGATTATTCGGATATAGATAAAAGTAGAGTTAAACTGTTTATTCAGCTGGTAGGTAAAGCAAAGCTGCTGGCTCTGACAGTAACAAATTCCGACGGCACAACAAAAACCTACGGCAGCTGGACTGCTCCGGTTACATACAAGGTAGTCGGCGGCACATGGTCTGACGATACCACCGACGACATAACGGAGAACGTTCAGAAAGGCTCGACGCCTGCAAGTATTCCTACCGGCATGAAGGTTTCCGAAGGCTACACAGGCGAAGGCTCATGGGACGAAGACCCGACAGATGCAACCATCACGGAGGCAAAGACGTATACTTATACGTTTGAGGCTATCCCTACAGCGGCAGTTTCTCCTTCGGCTGACGCAGGAACAGTCACGGTCGAAGAAACTACTCTGTATCATTCTTATCCCGATTACTGGTCGTTTACTGCTACAGCAGCAACCGGATATAAATTTGTAAAATGGACTTGTAATTATGACAGTTCCCCGGTTACAAAATATGAAAATCCATATCGTATACCTAAAGATAATATGGATAAGGTTACGGATCTGACTGCTGTTTTTGAAAGCGACGCCGGCGCAAACACTCCGTATACCGACTTCCTCGTTACCACAGACGCTAACAAGACTAAGAGCGTCAATGACCTTGCAGCATTGCAGGTAACATTCAACGGAAAGCCTTGGTATATCATCGAGGATAACTCTACGGTTGACAGCGATCCTACGGTAACGCTGTTTGCGGCAGACACAAGCTTTGGCGTGTCCGCATTCTCGGATAACGGGAGCAACGATTACAGTGATTCTGTGATAAAGCCTGCTCTTTGGGATCTGACTTCGTCCGGCTCTTTTAAAGATGTAGATAAAGCCATAGCAAGTGTATATCTTGAGGACGTTGATTCTTCAGGAAAACTATATCTTTTAAGTACAGACGAGGCGTCTGCACTTCCGGCCAATGTTCTGAAAATTATATTCAGCGGAACATCCAATGAAAGTTATGCGCCCTGGTGGCTCCGCTCAAAGGCAGGTCACGAGGGTAATGTTGCACAGGTTTACAGAAACGGTCATATCGACAGCGGATATGGCGCCGCTGTTACTGAAGTATTCGGCGTTCGTCCCGCTCTGAAACTCGACCTGAACAAAGTCAGGTTTGACTCCGAGTCAAAGACGTTCACTCTTGACAACTCTGTCACCATTTTTTTCAGCAGCCTTCCGCAAATGAAAATTGAAAACCAGATCATTGACGCTTCACAGGCTGACGTAACGATTTTGAATACATATTCCAATACGGTGAAAGCCGCTATCGCAGAAGACGGCTCCGATGGTTCCTATACGGACGTTCCCTCCAACGGCACATACAGACTCAGCGGCGGAAAGTATAAGATCACAGAAGCCAATGTTAACGGCGCTACAAAATATTTCACCTTTACGCCGATCGTGGAACCTACCGAGATCTACACCGTTACATACGACGCTAACTGCGGCACAGCCACGATTACCGATAACTCCGACGGCACCTACACATTAAACGCAACACCCAACGAGGGCTACGCTTTTGATATGGCGCTCTATAACGTTGAGTACATAGGCGGTTCCGGCTCAGGCACTATCACCACCGACGAGTATACATTCAGCGGCAGTGAATACACATCTATCGTTGTACACGTTTACTTCAAGGCTGCTGCAGTTCCTGCAACCGTTACAGCAAACGACCGCACATACGACGGCACTGAGCAGCCGCTTGTAAATGTGGACAACTCAACGCTTTCGGGCGGCACAATGTACTACGCCCTCGGCAATGAAACAGAAGCTACAGAAACAGCTACAACAGACGTACCCACAGCCACAAACGCAGGAACATATTACGTTTGGTACAAGGCTGCAGGCGACAACGATCATGGCGATTCTCAGGACTATTCCGCAAAGGTCATTATCGGCAAGGCTACACCCGATTGTGCGATCCCCGAAGACCTTACGGCAGAGTGCGGCACAAATGTCGGCGACATCGAGCTGCCCGAAGGCTTTGCATGGAATACTCCCGACGAGCCGATCAATAACATCGGCGACAACGAGTTCACCGTTACATTCACTCCCGAAGACACCGACAATTACCTGACCATTGATGATATCACCGTAATTGTAAAGGGCACGGGCATTCACCACGAAGAAAAAGCTCCTACATGTGATGAAACAGGCACAGCAGAGTATTGGGAAGACGGTTTGGGCAATAAATTCTCCGATGAGAACGGCACAAACGCAATTACCGACGAGCAGATAGTTCTCGACAAGCTCGGTCACAAATGGGGCGATCCCGAGTGGACATGGAACGGCGACTACACGGAAGCAACAGCAACATTTACTTGCAAGAACGACAGCAAGCATACACAGACAGAAACAGCAACTGTAACAAGCGAAACAACGCCTGCAACGACTGATGCAGACGGAAAGACAGTTTACACCGCAAAAGTAACATTCAACGGCAAGGAATACGAGGATACAAAGACGGTAGTTATACCGAAACTCGGTGACAACGAGTACATTCTTCTCAACTCCGAAGATGTTACATGGAAGCCCGGCGACGGCGTTATCACGCTTCTCATAAAGCGCACAGACGGTCAGACGGCAGCAGATAAGCTTGTCGGCGTAACAGTCGGCGGCATCCCGATCCCCTCGATGTACTACATCGTAAACGAGACAGCAGACGGCCTTGCTATCACATTCCCCGAGGAAGCACTCGTACAGATCCCGGCAGGCGAGTACACGGTAGTTGTAAACTTCACCGACGGCAAAGTTGAGAAGAAAGTTACTATCGAGAGCGCAGACGTTCCTCCGACGATCGGCGGAATTCTCGGCGATGTAAACGGCGACGGACAGGTTGACTCCGGCGATGCTCTCCTTATCCTCAGAAAGAGCGTAGACATGGAGGAGTTCGACGAAACTCAGAACTTCCTCGGCGACGTTAACGAGGACGGAACGATCGATTCCGCAGACGCACTCGCAGTTCTCCGCTACAGCGTAGGTCACGTAGATTATGAGAAGATCGGCACACCGGTAACAAAGCCGGCAGAGTAAACTACATTCAACGTTTTTCGCAGCTCTGACTAAAAAGCTTAGAGCAGCGAAACAAATACTTAGTGTTTCATTCCTTCATTAAAATAAAAACCAAACGCCGTTCCCGGTCTTGTGTCGGGGGCGGCGTTTGGTTTGCTGTTCAGTGGTTTCTTATTAGCATAGGATCAAAACATAATATGCAACCTCTCCGAAATATCTGTTGATTTCTTACACTAATAAATGGTATAACAACGTTAAGGAACCACTGATTAAATCACGTCCTGCGGGCTGAGCACCCATCTTGCTTGCATCTTTTTGTCATATTGCACTCAACTCCCTTGAAATACGTCAGGCGGGTATGCACCCGCTTGCAGAACGC
>CACZYP010000018.1 GCA_902785425.1 uncultured Ruminococcus sp.
TTCCAAAACAGTCCGGTGGACTGTTTTGGAAAGAGGGGCATTTTGGCAGAAAATGCCCCTAAGTTTCCAATAACATCAGGTTTTCTCGCCGTAACACGGTTTATCAACAGACTGGAACTCGCCTACGGCGAGTTGGATTTGTATTATCCTCAAGATCTCATACTTTTATTCGCTGACGAAAGATAAGTGTAAGTACCGGATAAACCAATAAAAAATCAAGCATGAAGTGCTTTTGCAATTATCAATTATCCATTGTCAATTGTCAATTTGAACAATAAAAAGTATTATAAAAATATTGCCTGATAACGTTTAAATTTTGTTTCAAAATTGTATCAAAAATGTTGCATTTTGGAAAGGATTGTATTATAATTAATCTTGACTATTCAGCGAATTTTGAGAATTCGATATCGCCGCATTGTGTGAAGCGGCTTATAAAGTAAAGAAGAAGAGAAGAGGTAAATTATGGTTTTTGCGGATCTGTTTTTTCTGTACATCTTTCTGCCCGCAGTATTGATCTTTTATTTTCTGAACAAGAACATCAGATATAAAAACGCAGTCCTTATCATTTTTTCACTGCTGTTTTATGCGTGGGGTGAGCCTACCGTCGTTTTCCTGCTGATACTCAGCACAATAGTGAACTGGCTGCTTGGTCTTGCCATAGACAAGCACCGTGACGATAAGCTTGGTCTTACGGCTTTAGGCGGTTCGCTCGTGTTCAGCCTGGGCATGCTCGTTATTTTCAAGTATCTTGGATTTATCGTAACGAATCTCAATCTGATCCCGTTTATCAATTTACCTGTTCCAAATATAACGCTGCCTATCGGTATCAGCTTCTATACGTTCCAGATCCTTTCTTACGTTATCGACTGCTACTGGGGCAAGGTTAAGGTTCAGAAGAATTACTTCCGTTTCCTGCTTTACGTTTCGCTTTTTCCGCAGCTTATCGCAGGTCCTATCGTCCGTTACAGCATTGTCGAAAAAGAGATCAGCGACCGTAAGACTACTATTACCGATCTTGCCGAGGGTTCATGCAGATTTATGATCGGCCTTGCAAAGAAGGTAATTCTTGCAAATAACCTCTGGACTATCGTTGAGAACTTCTTCGGCGGAGATATTTCCGGCCTTTCCGTATTCGGAACATGGTATACGGTTATCGTATATGCAATGTACGTTTACTTCGATTTCAGCGGATATTCCGATATGGCTATCGGCCTCGGACGCATATTCGGCTTCCACTTTGACGAAAACTTCAAGCATCCTTTCATCTGCCGCAACATCGCAGAATTCTGGCAGAGATGGCACATTTCTCTCGGATCGTTCTTCCGTGACTATGTGCTTTATATCCCGATCGGCGGCAAGATCCATCCGCACCTTAATTTGTTCCTTGTATGGTTCTGCACAGGTATGTGGCACGGCGCTTCGTGGAACTATATCATATGGGGTCTTTACTTCGGTATCTTCATTTTCCTTGAGCAGCTCATGGGCAAGAAGCGAATGAAAGCGATCCCGACAGTCGTTACTCACATCTACAGCAAGATCGTTATTATCGTCGGCTTCGGTATCTTCTACTTTGAGGATTTCAAGCAGCTCGGCAACTTCTTCAAGAATCTTGTCGGCGCAAACGGAAACGCTCTTTCGGATACGGTAGCGGTAACTTCGCTTATCAACAACTGTTTCCTTATAGTGGTTGCGCTTGTGGCTTGCTTCCCGATAGGAAAGCTCATCAACAAGCTTTGCGACAAGAACACGACGACTATTGCCGTCGGTCAGGGCTTGAAAGTTGCCTACTGTCTGGCGCTGCTTATCATAAGCTCGCTGCTTCTTGTTGACGCAACAAGCAACCCGTTCCTTTATTTCAGATTCTGATGACAGACGAAAGGAGAAGTTTCGATGGCATATAATGACAGAGCCGGCAGTGAGCGCCCTACAGAGATATTCAGCCCCGTTAAGGCTCAGCCTTACGCAAACAGAACGGGCGCAAAGTACGGCAAAAGAGAAGAAATAGATATCAACAGACAGAAAAGCGACCGCCGCTTCTGGGCAAGATTTGCATCTCTTGCGGCAATTATCCCGGCTTATCTGATACTGCTCATATGCGCAGTATTTCTTCCGAGATCGACAGTCTCGAATATTGAGAAAAGAAACCTCGCAACGATGCCTGATTTTACAATGGAAAGCTATCTGAGCGGTCAGTATACCGCCGACGTTGCGAATTACTTTGACGATACAGTTCCGTTCCGTGATTCCTTAAAGCAGGCAGCAAGCCGCTTTATGAATCTTTTCGGGATCAAGTACAATGACGTTCAGATCTCCGGTACGATGGAAGTCGTAAACCCGAAGACTACAAACGACGACAAGAAAGATACAGCTTCAAACAACGCTTCCGCAGCGGTTCAGAGCAGCACATACGGCGACAGCATCGCAAGCGGCAGCAAGGATAAGAAGAGCAGCGACACCGATACCGAGGCCGAAAAGCAGGTCAAGGGTGAGGAGATCGCCGAGGGTGTTTATGCAAACGGCGTTATCGTTGTTTATCAGAACGACCATTACCGTGCAATGTCGATGTACGGCGGCGGCACGGGCGAGGTTTTCGCAACGGCTGTAAACAACTACGCAAGCGATCTTCCCGGTACAAAGGTATATGCTCTTGTAGCGCCTACAGCGAGCGAGTTCTATACTCCCGAAAACTTCAGTGACTACAACGCAAGCCAGGAAGATGATATCAAGCATATCAACGATATGCTCAACAATGCGACGGGCATCAATGTCTGCCCTGCGCTTCTTTCGCACAAGCAGGAAACTATCTACACGAGAACAGACCACCACTGGATGTCTCTCGGTGCATATTATGCCGCAAAGGAATTTGCGGACGCTGCAAAAGTTCCGTTCTATGAGCTTTCGCAGTATACACGCATGACAAAGCCCGATTATGTCGGCACACTCTATACTTTCTCGGGCAACAACGCCGATCTTCTCAACGATCCCGAGGATTTCATCTACTACGTTCCGAAAAATCAGGACTATAAGGTAGAGTATTACGACTACGCTTTCAATTATGTTTACGAAGGCGAGATGTTCGTTGATATCCAGGTATCGAGCGAATATTACAGCACATTTATCAGCGGCGACGCATACTCCGTCAAGATCAAGACAGGCGTAAAGAACGGCAGACGCTGCCTTATTGTAAAAGACAGCTACGGCGACGCTTTCGTTCCGTTCCTTACAGGCTCTTTTGAAGAGATCTACGTTGTTGATATGAGATATTTCGAGCGCAATCTTGTTGACTTTGCAAACGAAATGAATATCACAGATCTGCTCTTTACCTGCTGCTCATATTCAGCGGTAGGTCCCAACGCCGATAATCTTGATGTTATCAGAACATCGGGTCTTACAGGCGCACCCGGCAACGATCAGCCTAAGACGGAAGAGCCGAACGACAGCAACGACAACAACGATCAGGACGCAGAACAGCCGCATGAGGGTGAAGATAATACGATACACGAAGAAAACAACGAGGTAGGCGTTTTCACCGAGGAAAATGACGGCGGTGACTACGGAGATGACAACGGCGGCGATTACGGCGACGACGAATGGTAACAGGAGATATATATAATGAAAGAACTTGAATACCCTTTTGACTCCGCTTATATAATGAAAAAGCGCAGATCACTCAGGAAAACTCTTCTTGCGGACGGTTCTGCGAGAGTTAAGAAAAAGGTCGCAGTTCTCGGCGGCTCTACTACAAACGATATCGTTGCCATTGCCGAGCTTTTTCTGCTCAACAACGGCATCGAGCCGACTTTTTATCAGTCGGAATATGCTCAGTATTGGCAGGATGCAATGTTCCCGAGCGAGGAGCTTGCTTCCTTTGAGCCTGATATCGTATTTATCCACACTACGAACAGAAATATCACGGCATATCCTCAGATAACGGACAGCCGTGAGGACGTTCAGGCGCTTCTTGACAATGAATTCGATCGTTTCAAACGCATGTGGGAGGCTGTTTCGGCTCGTTTCAAGTGCCCGATAATCCAGAATAATTTTGAAATGCCTCTTTTCAGACTGATGGGCAACAAGGACAGCTCTGATTACAGAGGAAGAGAGCGCTTCATCACACGCCTTAACGAGAAGTTCTACGATTACGCAGACAATACGCCTAATTTCTATATCAACGATCTCAACTATATTTCGGCAAGCTACGGCTTGAAAGAGTGGTCAAATCCGCTTTTCTGGAATATGTACAAGTATGCGCTCTGTTTTGATGCTATACCCGAGTTTGCTTTCAACACGGCGAATATCATCAAGTCGGTATTCGGCAAGAACAAGAAAGCTCTTGCGCTCGACCTTGACAACACTCTATGGGGCGGCGTTGTAGGAGACGACGGTGTTGAGCATATTCAGATAGGTCAGGAAACAGGCGTTTCACAGAGCTATTATGAATTCCAGTCGTATCTTAAAGCGCAGAGACAGCTTGGCGTAATGCTGACAGTCTGCTCGAAGAACGATGAAGAAAACGCCATCGCAGGACTTAACCACCCCGAAGGCGCTTTGAAGCCCGATGATTTCATTATCATCAAGGCAAACTGGGAGAATAAAGACAGAAATATTGCCGAAACTGCTGCGCAGCTCAATATCCTGCCCGATTCGATCGTATTTGTAGACGACAACCCGGCGGAGAGAGCGATCGTTCGTGCACAGCTTCCCGGAGTTTCCGTTCCCGAAATGGACAGCGTTGAGAATTATATCCAGACGCTTGACAGAAGCGGTTTCTTTGACATCACGACATTCAGCGATGATGATTTAAAGCGCAACGATATGTACAAGGCGAATGTTGAGCGTGCAGCTCAGCAGGCAGCGTTCGAGAATTATGAAGATTATCTTCTCAGCCTCGATATGGACGCAGTTATCGACGACTTTACTCCGATGTATATCGAGCGCATTACGCAGCTTTCCAACAAGAGCAACCAGTTCAATGTGACTACAAAGCGCTATACGACTGCCGAGATGGAGGCTGTTTTCGCAAGTGACGAATATATCAGACTTTACGGCAAGCTTATTGACAAATTCGGCGACAACGGTGTTGTTTCCGTAGTTATCGGCAAAAAGGACGGCGACACGCTAAATATGGAGCTTTGGCTCATGAGTTGCCGTGTGCTCAAAAGAGATATGGAGTTTGCTATGCTCGATACTCTCGTTGAAAAATGCCGTGAGCAGGGTATAAAGACGATCAAAGGCTACTACTACCCGACAGCAAAGAACAAAATGGTTCGTGAGCTTTACGGAACATTCGGCTTTGACAAGATAAGCGAAGACAGCGACGGCAACACAGTCTGGACGCTCGATGTCGCTTCGTATCAGAAGAGATGCAATGTTATCCGTATTCACGGGAACAATGAATAACATAATGTGGAATGTGGAAAGTTGAAAGTGGAATTAAGGAAGCTTCTGCACAGCTTGATTATATAGCAGTTTCTGATAATTATATAAATCAAATCGGCGCAGCCGATTTCCGACATTCCACTTTCCACACTTCACATTCCACATTGAAATAGTGTAATCAAAGCACCGCCTTGATAGGGTGCTTGAACGATAATTTATTTTGAGTTTGAAAGGAAGTAATCACAATGACAGAAGAAGAGATCTACGAGAGACTTAACGACGTATTCAGAGATGTATTTGACGATGACACTATTGAGGTTGACGACCTCACAACAGCCGATGATATCGACGATTGGGACAGCCTTGAGCACATCAACCTTATCGCCGCAGTTGAGAAAGAGTTCGGCATCAAGTTCAGAATGGGCGAAGTCTCGACAATGAAGGACGTCGGCGAGATGGTAGAGATAATCATGAGCCGCATCTGATATTATACTGTTTCCCGACTAAAACCTTTAACCCTTTTCGGTCTGTGTTTTCGCAAATCTTTTGATCAAGAACCGGTATTGGTTCGCTTTATTACCTGAGACAGGAGGATCACGTAATGAACGCAGTAAAAAAACTTCTTAATATTATTCTTATCCTGTTCGGCGTGATCCTTATTGTGTTTTGCGCCGATCTTGTAATAAATAAGCTCGTCCACACCGATCTGTCACAGCTTGATGAGACTGACCGTGCTGCGCTTGAAGAGATATGCAGCATGACAGAGCTTTTTGATGATAAGTACGGCAACGATACCGTGTGGACGGAGGATTATAATCTCCGCAACGAGCCTGTTGTTGTAACAAGAAATTACGGGCTTATAAAAGGCAGCACGTATGCGGTCAATATGACGTATACTAAAAATATCTTTGCACAGCGCATAAAGATGCCCGATGAGTACAGCGATATTCCCGTATATCGTTTGTCGTATCTTTATCCGCAGTCCTTCAAGCTTGCAAAGCAGGAAGAAGCCGGTTTTACAGATGTTGCCGGAACGAGAGCGTATGCTTCTGCTTTCGATCAGTCGCTTGTAAAGATGAACGGCACAGGTTCGCTTGAAGAGAATATTGTTGAAGCGACATTCAAAGATTCCGTTGAGAGCATAGATGTTCCGTCACAGTCAGACAGCAATGCCTTTGACATTACGGAAGAAAACATTGCTCTTATGGGTTTGCAGTACCGCATTATAGATGATATGATGGGGGCAGATTCTCCCGATAAGCTTGATGAGTTTATCGCCGAATATGTAAAGGTACGTGAGTATCAGGCGGAGAAGTATCCGGAATTCACAAAAACAAAGGCAGCATCCGAGATAAGCGGCGGCTGCACGAAGCATGTTTTCTATAGTATAAGCAAGCTTATCGGCCACGATATTACATATTTCAATAAGGAAGAAGCGGAGTCGATAACGTTCTACAGTGCTTACTACTATCTTTGCACAGGAAGATACAACAGCGATATCGGCGAGTTTCTCAATAAGATGGGCGATGAATACGCAGGCGCTGCACTGTGCCGCATAATTTCCGAAAACGAGCTTGAGGATAACTGGCAGACGAAGATCGACGGAGCAAATTATACTTCACAGTATACGATACTCAAAAACTATTCCGAGAAATACTGCGGCAAATATGCCGACAAGACAATAGAAGACATTCAGCGCACCTACAATTACGAAGAGATCATCGGCATGGCCAGAGCATTATGCAAAGAGATCGGCTGATGTTACATTACTTCGTATAAATATGAAAAAATCAAGCTGCTTTACCGCAGCGATCAGATTATAAAAAACCAAACAGAAAGGACGGAGATCTGAAATGAAGATATTGCTCACAGGCGGAGCAGGCTTTATCGGCTCTCATACATGTGTTGAGCTGCAAAACGATGGCTACGACGTTGTTATTGCGGATAACTTTTCCAATTCCAAGCCCGAGGTCCTTAACAGAATAAAGACAATAACAGGCAAAGCCCCCGTTTTTTATGAGGCGGATGTTACAGATAAGGAAGCTCTCAGAAAGATCTTTTCAGAGCAGCAGATCGACGCCGTTGTTCATTTTGCAGGCTATAAGGCTGTTGGCGAATCGGTAGCAAAGCCTGTTATGTACTACAGAAACAATCTCGACTCTACGCTCACACTGCTTGAAGTAATGAACGAGTTCGGTGTGAAGAAGATCGTGTTCAGCTCTTCGGCTACTGTTTACGGTGAATCGAATGAGCCTCCGTATGATGAAAACATGCCTATCTCGACATGCACGAATCCCTACGGCTGGACTAAGCTTATGAGTGAGCAGATACTTCGTGACGCAGCTTTTGCAGATAAGGAGTTGTCGGTAGTGCTGCTCAGATACTTTAACCCGATAGGCGCACACGAAAGCGGACTTATAGGCGAAGACCCTGCGGGTATCCCGAACAATCTGTTCCCTTACGTTGCAAAGGTAGCAGGCGGCAAGCTTGAAAAGCTCGGCATTTTCGGAAACGACTATCCCACAGAGGACGGTACGGGAGTTCGTGACTATATCCACGTAGTAGACCTTGCGAAAGGTCACGTTGCAGCTATCGCATATGCAAAAGACCACACGGGTGCAGAAGCGGTAAATCTCGGTTCTGGCAGAGGTCACAGCGTTATGGAGGTAGTAAACACCTTCAGCGAAGTGAACAATATCCCCGTTCCGTATGAGATAAAGCCGAGAAGACCCGGTGATCTGCCGACATCATTTGCCGACGCATCGAAAGCAAAGAAGCTTTTCGGCTGGGAAGCAAAGCTTACTCTCGAAGACATGTGCAGAGATATGTGGAAATGGCAGACCCAAAACCCGGACGGATACGCTGATTAATTGTAAATTGAAAATGGACAATTAAGGAAGCGGCTGCGCTGCGTGATCATATTAGTGTATTGGTAGATCCAATTTACTCTGATGTTTATAAAGCCGGGGTAAGTACTAATATAAGAAAAGGAGCGAAGCGACTCCGCAATTGTCCATTATCCATTTTCAATTTTCAATTGAAAACATTTCCGTAAGTTTCCAGAAACGCAAAAAACGTGGTGTAATGGCAGCCAAAACGGGTTTATATGCGCAAATTGTGAACAAATAAAAAACTAAATTAATTTTTTTTTACAGTTTGGTAATTTTTTTTTAGAAAAGGTATTGCATTTTAAATTTAGATGTAGTATAATAAACACGCTGAGGAACTATTCTTCGGGATATTGACAACATATTTTTTTTAAGGAGGAAATTTTTATGTCCAAGAAAGTAACTTCTATCGCACTTTCCGCTGCAATGCTCGTAGCTACAGCAAGTGTTGGTTTTGGCGCTGTAACAGCAGCTGCTGACGACACATGCACATACTACTTCCTTGCTCCGGATAGCTACATCAAAGCTGAGGCAAATGATGGCAACACTAACGTTAACTCTTCCGTAGGTGCTTACTGGTGGCAGCCTGAGGATGGCGCATCGGCAGCATGGCCGGGCGAGGAGATGACACCTGCTCCCGAGGTTGGCGAGAACGTTTACAAGATCGAGAACGTTCCTGCTGCTACAAGCACAATCATCTTCAACGCATTCGTTGATGCTGGTAACCCCCAGGATCCTGAGCTCGCAAAGATCGCTCATCAGACAGTTAACATCAACACAGAGGGTTACGAGGCTGGCGACGCTGAGTACGATGCTTCTCTCGAGACAGAGGACTTCAACGGCTGGATCTATGTAATCGCTAACGATGAAGAGCACGTATCCATCAACGATTTCTCCGGCGCTACACAGTACGCTGGTAACTGGTTCAAGCTCGAAGACTACAAGAACTACGACAAGTTCTACGGTTCTTACGGCTTCGCATCCGAGACAACAGATTCCGAGACAACAACTGATTCCGAGCCCGCTACAGGCACAAAGTACCATGTAGGCGACAAGGTAACAGCTACAGTTGAGATCGGTAACGTAACAGTAAACGGTGCTGCTAACACACTCGCTGCTTACAACTACGAAGTTTCTTACAACGCTGACGCTCTTAAGCTCGTTGGCCGTCCTGCAAACAAGGTTACAGAGCCTGAGGAGCAGCCCGGCACAATGATGTTCATGCCCAACACATCTACAGCAGGTCTTGCAAAGATCGCTCTTATCGCTGCTTACGGCGTTAACGAGGACGTTTCCGGCGCTAAGATCCCTGTTGCTACAGTTGAGTTCGAAGTAATTGCTGACACAGATGATCTCGGCATCGAGGGCAAGTGCACAGCTCTTACAGCTGTTACAGCTGACGCTTCCACAACAACAACTCTCGTTGGTGCTAACACAACTGACGACAACTACACAGATCTCGTAACAGACGTAGAGTGCCCGCACAAGGATTCTGAGACAGATACTGACACAGCTTCTGATGTAGATTCCAAGACAGACTCTTCCAAGACAGAGTCCAAGACAGACTCTTCCAAGACAGAGTCCAAGACAGACGCTTCCAAGGCTGAGTCCAAGACAGATTCTTCTAAGGCTAACTCTTCCAAGTCTACAAACGACAACGCTTCTTCCAAGAGCACATCTTCGGGTAAGTCCGCTACAACTTCTACAGCTACATCGACAGCTACAGTTCAGACAGCTGGTACATTCGCAGTTGTTTCTCTCGTAGTTATCCTCATGGCTGCAGCAGCAGTTGTTCTTTACACAAGAAAGAAGTCTGAAGAATAATTTTTAAAAACTAACTGGGTTTAGTAACTTAGCTGAATTATTCCCCTTAGATTCGTCTAAGGGGAATTTTTCATGCCGTTTATAGTTTTAAAAATTATGAAGATTCATATTTGTTGATTATATCTCTTTACTTTATTGTATCGGTGTGATAAAATGTTAGAGGTTTATTACGGTGTTTTATCCGGAAAAGGAGAGAAATAATTATGAAGAAAAGTATCGCTGCACTTTTGGCAGCAGCAATGATCGCAGCTCTTACAGCAGGCTGCGGCAAAACAGCAGAGCCTGCTGCAAGCACAAACGAGAGTTCATCAACAGCAAGCGCTGCTGCAACTGCTGATGAGGCAAAAACAGACGGCAAAACCTTTACTGTAGGCTTTGACGCAGAGTTCCCGCCTTACGGTTATCAGGACGATAACGGCGAATATGTCGGTTTTGATCTTGATCTTGCCGCTGAGGTTTGCGACCGAAACGGCTGGACGCTCGTTAAGAAGCCGATCGACTGGGATTCAAAGGATCTGGAGCTTGGTTCGGGTACTATCGACTGCATCTGGAACGGTTTTACGATCAACGGCAGAGAGGACGCTTACACATGGACAACGGCATACGTTGATAACTCTCAGGTATTCGTTGTAGGCGCTGATTCCGGCATCACATCAAAGCTTGATCTTGAAGGCAAGACTGTTGCAGTTCAGGCTGATTCCTCCGCTCTTGCTGCTCTTACAGACGAAGAGGACAACGAAGAGAATCTTGCTCTTGCAAAGTCTTTTGCAGAGCTTATTGAAGTTGCTGATTACAACACTGCTTTCATGAATCTTGAAGCAGGCGCTGTAGACGCTATCGCAATGGATATCGGTGTTGCAAAGTATCAGCTTGAATCAAGAGGCGGCGAGTTCGTTATCCTTGACGATGTTCTTGCAGCTGAGGAATACGGCGTAGGCTTCAAACTCGGAAATACAGAGCTTCGTGATACCGTTCAGAAGACGCTTGACGAAATGGCAGAAGACGGAAAGTTCATGGAGATCGCAAAGAAGTGGAAGCTTGAGGACAGCGTAGTTCTCGGAAAATAATAAGCAGTATGGCGGCAGGTCAAGTGGGTGGTCTGCCGCCTTATTAGAAGGAATGTGTTTGTTATGACGCTACAGAGTATTGTTACACAGTTGGGCGGTGGAATGCTGAAAACAGTGCTGCTGTTTTTCAGCACGCTCATTATTGCGCTTCCGCTCGGATTGCTCGTGTCATTTGCGAGAATGTCGAATGCACACCTGTTTTCAAAAAAATTCAAGCCGCTTCGCCTGCTTGCTCAGGTGTACATATCGGTAATGAGAGGAACGCCTCTTATGCTTCAGATAATGGTCGTTTATTTCGGCCCGTATTATCTGTTCGGCATAAAAATATCGTCTTCGTATCAGATCTATGCGGCTATAATCGCATTTGCGATAAACTATGCGGCATACTTCGCCGAGATCTACAGAGGCGGTATCGAGTCGATGCCGAAGGGACAGTACGAAGCAGCGAAGATACTCGGCTTTACAAAAGCTCAGACTTTCTTCCGCATAATCCTTCCGCAGGTGATGAAGCGTATTCTTCCGTCTATCACAAATGAGGTCATCACGCTCGTTAAGGATACTTCTCTTGCTTTCGTTATCGCATATGCAGAGATGTTCACAATGGCAAAGAGGATCGCCGCAAAGGAAACATCCATGCTTCCTTTCGTTGCGGCAGGTATATTCTACTATGTATTTAACCTGATCGTTGCTATCGTTATGAACAGGATCGAGAAGAAAATGTCGTATTATAAGTGAGGTGGGCTGAGTTATGAAAATGCTTGAAGCGAAAAACTTAAAAAAATCGTTCGGTGATAACGAAGTCCTGAAAAACATTTCGTTCGACGTAAATAAAGGCGATGTGCTTGCTATAATCGGACCGTCAGGTTCGGGAAAAAGTACGCTGCTCAGATGTATCACTCAGCTTGAAAAGGTTGACAGCGGCGAGATAGTTATTTGCGGCGAAACACTCGTTAAAAACGACTACGACGGCAATGCACTGTATGCAAGCAAAAAAGAGAAAGCGTCTGTTGCACGCCATCTCGGACTTGTGTTCCAGAATTTCAATCTTTTTCCTCATTTCTCTGTTATGAGAAATATTACGGAAGCACAGCGAAAGGTTCTCGGCAGAAGCAAAGAGGCGAGCGAAGAGGTTGCAAGAAAGCTTCTTAAAAAAATGGGTCTGTCCGATAAAGAGAATGCGTACCCCTGCGAGCTTTCCGGCGGTCAGCAGCAGCGTGTTTCTATAGCAAGAGCGCTTGCCCTCAGCCCCGACATACTTCTCTTTGACGAGCCGACATCGGCGCTTGATCCCGAGCTTACGGGGGAGATACTCAAAGTAATAAGAGAGCTTGCCTCGGAAAAGATGACGATGATCGTCGTAACGCATGAGATGCTTTTTGCAAAAAATGTTGCCGATCGTGTGATCTTCATGGATAAGGGCTATATCATTGAAAACGGTACGCCCGATGAGGTGTTCAATAAGAGCACTAATGAAAGAACGAAGGCATTTTTGGCAAAGTATTAACAGCAGCAGCCGGAAGCGCTAACTTTGTTCGCTCAGATAAGAGTGAATAGTGGAAAGTGAATAGTGAAAAGTTTGCGAAGCCGCTATGCTCCTGTTAAAAAAAGCTATGCTTAAGCTTGAAAATACAGTCTTCTTATCGCCATTGATGGTGATAAGAAGGCTGTCAGTCTGTCGATAAACTCGAGTTTGTTACAGCGAAAAGTTTTTTGCCCAGCTTTTTTTCAAAAAAGCTGGCGGATTCCAAAGGCAGAGCCTTTGGGCGCCGTCTGCAGACGGCGAAACTCCCCATGATTCAAGCCCTTTTGGGGGTGAATTATCAAAACAGTCCGGTGGACTGTTTTGATAAGAGGGGCATTTTGGCAGAAAATGCCCCTTAGTTCGGTATTTACTATTCTTCCTCGCCGCCCCAAGGCGACGCAAAAAAACTTTATCGACAAGCAGACAGTCTTCTTATCGCCATTGATGATGATAAGAAGGCTGCTTTTTTTATGTTGAGATCACTAAAAAAATCTGTTGACACACGCTCGAAAAATGTGATATAATGTAACTCCGTCACATCTAAAGAGCCTGAGCTTTGTCAGTTATCGTCTGCCGTGAACGATAATGTGATAAAAGAGCGGAGCTTACACTTATACCACACTATAAAAGGAGACGTTATTATGGACTGCACATTTAAAACCGAAATGGGTAATTTCAATTTCCGTGTTGCCGCAATAATCAAGGACGGCAGCCGTGTTCTTCTGGCGAGAAATCCGCAGGAGGAGCGTGAGTTTTACTTTTCGGTAGGAGGAAGAGTAAAGTTCGGCGAGAGCACCGAAGAGGCTGTTCTGCGTGAAGTAAAGGAAGAGACGGGAGTAGACTGCGAGATAGACCGTCTTGCCTGTGTGCATGAAAACTTTTTTACCGACGACAACGGCGTACCGTTTCATGAGATTTCGGTGTTTTACTTTTTGAAGCCCAATAAAGAGCTGTTCAACATAGCGAGCGGTCACAAAACAAGCGGCGGCCCGACACATGAAGAGTATCTCATATGGATCGATCTTGAGAATTCCGACGGTCTGACGATCTATCCCGACTTTTACAGGACAGTCGATCTCGATAATCTTTCTTCGGGTCATTTCATATCAAGGGAGATAAAAGAAAACAAGTAAATATAGGCGAATTTTACGGATAAATCCCGATAAGCTCTTGAAATTGCATATATATAGTGCTATAATTGAAAAGGTGAAACTCCGGCGTCAGTCGGGGCGGCATATCTAAATACGCCGCAGCAATGCGGTAAGGAGGAAACTTAAAATGGTTGATTATCAGGCAAACATGAAGGCTCCCATTTATTACGAGTCCGATTGCAATCTTTCTCTTCTTGACGGACAGACGATCGCAATCATCGGCTACGGCAGCCAGGGTCACGCTCACGCTCTTAACCTTAAGGAGTCGGGCTGCAACGTAATCATCGGTCTTTATGAGGGCAGTAAGTCCTGGGCAAAGGCTGAGGCACAGGGCTTTGAGGTATTCACAGCTGCTGAGGCTGCAAAGAAGGCTGACATCATCATGATCCTTATCAATGATGAGAAGCAGGCAGCAATGTATAAGAAGGATATCGAGCCGAACCTCGAAGCAGGCAACATGCTCATGTTCGCACACGGCTTTGCTATCCACTTCGGTCAGATCGTACCTCCGGCTGACGTTGACGTAACAATGATCGCTCCTAAGGGCCCCGGCCACACAGTAAGAAGCGAATATCAGGTTGGCAAGGGCGTTCCCTGTCTCGTAGCAGTTCAGCAGGACGCTACAGGCAAGGCTAAGGAAAGAGCACTCGCATACGCTCTCGGTATCGGCGGCGCTCGTGCAGGCGTTCTTGAGACAACATTCAGAACAGAGACAGAGACAGACCTCTTCGGTGAGCAGGCTGTTCTTTGCGGCGGTGTTTGCGCACTTATGCAGGCAGGCTTTGAGACTCTCTGCGAAGCAGGTTACGACCCGAGAAATGCTTACTTTGAGTGCATCCACGAGATGAAGCTCATCGTAGACCTTATCTATCAGTCCGGTTTTGCAGGCATGAGATACTCCATCTCCAATACTGCTGAGTACGGCGACTATATCACAGGCCCGAAGATCATCACAGATGATACTAAGAAGGCTATGAAGAAGGTTCTCGCTGACATTCAGGACGGTTCCTTCGCTAAGGAATTCCTTCTCGATATGTCCGCTGCAGGCGGTCAGGCACACTTCCGTGCAATGAGAAGAAAGGCAGCTGAGGCTCCCGCTGAGGTTATCGGTGCAGAGGTCAGAAAGCTCTACAGCTGGTCCGACGAGGATAAGCTCATCAACAACTAATGATATAAACCATAGTTGGTAAATAAAAAGCACTTATGACGGTTTGTCATAAGTGCTTTTTTCTGTTCAAAACAACTTGTCATCAAGTTTTTATCTGTACATAGCCCCTATAAAGAACGGCGTAGCGATAGCACAAAGGATAATTACAAGCAGCAAAGAAATGAAATGACCTTTTGCGAAGTTCTTTACATTCCGGTTTTGTGCACCAAGGGCAAAAACGATAAGAAATATAAGTCCTATAACGGGTATGTTGAAAAGCAGCTCATATCCGAAGTAACCCCAAGGGGTGATCGGCTTGAGCGAAGGATCGTAGTTTTCATTCATGAGATTCACCTCCATTTTCTGATATAAAATGACCCGATAGGTTCGTCGGATCTTCAAACTTTCCTATCGGGTATCTTATTATGCGTAATAGTATTCCTTAGATGAGGAATTAGTTTTCAGCGTTGATACAATAACGAATATCACAAGCAGAACAGAAGCGATTATAAGGCCGGAGCCGAGGTAGACGAGCCACATCATGTTTGTGTCGCCCTCATCTTCGTTGTCCTTGATAAAGCTGAATGTCTGCGTTCCGCCGGTGTTGTCAAGGTTGCCGTTTGAAAGATCGAGGATTATCGAATCCCAATCGTCGCCTGTCAGCTCGTCGGTGTCGATTGTCTTGCTCGCTGTGGCGATAAGGCTCGTTGTAGGCTCCTCGTATTCGGGAACGTAGATGTAGTTGTCATCGTACTGTGCATTATACTGGTTTGCAATGTACTGATTGTACTGCTGTGTGTTGTCAACGTATGTACTCGCTGCCGGAACGGGATCTGTGGGCTGCGGGAAATTCCCCTCGCTTATGAGACTGTCGTAAGCAGAATTATAATCCGTTTCGTTTGGATCATAGTTATTCGGGTCATCGTAGCCCGGATCAACGTATTCCGAAGCATCTCCGCCGTAGGAAGGATCCTCGGTGTATGTGCTTTCGCCGTAATCGGGAACGTAAGGCTCGGGGTCTGTCGGTTCCGGAGTGACAGGATCCGGAGTAACAGGCTCCGGATTTACGGGGTCGGCCGGTTCGGTGTAGATAGGCTCTTCGTCACCCGACGGCTGATTGAGCATTTCTGCCGCTACGGCAGAGAAACAAGCTACAGAGCCGAGAAAGCAAAGCGCCGCTATAACTGATATTATCCTGAGTCTGATCTTCACGGTACTGTCTCCTTTCGTGTGATAGGCAGCTCAAAAATTACTCCGAGTCGCTGTCCTTTGTAACAAACAGCTTCGGTGTGTACTTCTTAAGAGCTGCATCGTTCTTTTTGATGTTTGAAGAAGCTGCAACCTCTGTGAGGTAATCCTTGTATTCGTCAGCCTTCATCTCGTTGAGCAGCGAATAATGTGTGTAGCCGCTCTTGAGATCGTAGATCGTTATGCCGTCATCTGTTGTTGTGGAAGAGTATTCGTTTCCAACTTTGTTTTCGTCAAGATAATCTTCGATCTCGCTGTACTTCGGCTTGTAAACGAAGTAGTAAACTGTAGAAGCGTCTTCGCCTGTCTTTACGAAAGCAGCCTTGCCCTCGCTGAGCGATTCGAGCTTAGCTTCAACGTCTTCATCAAGACCTGCGCCTTCTTCATTCTTGTATGCGCCGGAGTATGTGGGGTCAACTTCTGCATCAAAGTCGGAGATGTACTGAGTGATAACATCCTTATATGTCTTGCTGTTGTTGTTTATCATTACAACATAGTCGCTGAGCTTTTCCTCTGCCTTTTTGAATTCATCGGTGCTCTTTGCAACGCTCTCGCCGTCCTCATTTGTTTCGGACATGCCGATCATGAAGTAAGCGTAGCCTGTGTGGTTGTCGTCAAAGTACTTCTTGAGCTCATCGTCTGTAACGTACTTCTCGCCGTCTTTGCCGTAGAGATGCTCAAATACCTGACCGTACTTAACGGTGTAGTCTGCATAGCAGTAGTTGAAGCTCTCCTCGGAGATGCCGTAGCCTTCAAGAGACTTCTTAGCTGTGCTCCATACCTGAGAAGCGTAGCTGAGTGCAGCCTGATCTTCGGTGTCATTGAGAACGAGGTTATATTTCTTGAAAAGCTCCTCAACTGCGATCATTCTTGATGTTGTATCATCTGCAACATCGTAAGCGTACTGCTCGACTGTCTTTGTTTCAGCGTCGGTATCGCTGCCTGTTACTTCGGCTTTGAGAATGTTCTTTACCTCATCGGGAGACTCTACGAGATCGTGAGCTTCGTAGTAGCCGTTGAGCAGGTTGTAGATGTAAGTTCCTGCAGAGAGGGATGCATTATCGGATTTGTAGGACCAGCTCTGATCTGCGCAGCCCGATGCCGATACTGCCATTGCAGCCGCAAGAGCAACTGCTGTCAATTTTTTTACAGAATTCATGTTCTTCTTCCTTTCTCGAGTACCTCGAGTTTTGTTTGGGAGAAACAGATATATGATTCTCCATAAAGTCTCAAACTATATTATACACAGAAATCTTTATTTTGTCTATAAGTAAATTATTAATAAAACGGTAAATTATGTCTATTTTTTTATAAAAAGCGTGATTAGTTGTTACATTTGTAACAGAATGTGCCGGATTAATGTGGAGTGTGGAAAGTGGAATGTGGAATAGAGGAGTCGCTTCGCTCCTGTTTTTGAATGTTGAAAGTGGAATGAAGCACTGCGTGCTTGATTTTTAATAGTTTCTTTATATTAAACAGTAATCTCATGGCAGCGAGTAAAGTTAAGCATTGTGAGGTCTAATACAAATCAACTCGCCGTAGGCGAGTTCCGCCATTCGCCATTCCACGTTCCACATTCCAAATTAAAAAAGTATGTTTCCCAAAGCACTTACAGCGTCCTTTTAAGAGTTTCAATAACCGTTTCGCCTGTTTGCATAGGAAGTGTGATATGCGGTTTTTTGGTCATTACGAGCCTTGCAGTGCCTTTGTTTTTGGCAAGGAACAAAGCAAGCTTTTCGTCGTCGAATTTATCGGTATAAAGCAGAATGTTGTTGTCCTCCTGCTTGATCTCCTGAATGCCGTCTGCGGCGGCCATATTTCGCACGAGAGCCACGTCTATAAGTCCCATGACCGATTTCGGAAGATCACCGAAGCGGTCGAGAAGTTCGTCGATAACGTCGGAAGCGTCTTCTCGGCTTCGTATGTCGGCTATCCTGCGGTAGACAGCCAGACGCTGATTAAGGCTTTCGATGTAGCTTTCGGGAATATGCGCCTGTACCTGCAAGTCAACGAGACATTCTGTTGCAGGGCCGTTTTTCGGTGCAGGCTCGCCCCGTGCTTCTGCAACGGCTTCGTTTAAAAGCTTGATGTACATGTCGTAGCCGACGTCTTCCATATGACCGTGCTGAGCGCCGCCGAGAATGCTGCCGGCGCCTCGAAGCTCAAGGTCTCGCATAGCTATCTTGAACCCCGAGCCGAATTCCGTAAATTCACGGATCGCAGTGAGTCTCTTCGATGCTATGTCGGAAAGTACCTTGTTAGGACGGAACGTAAAGTAAGCATACGCACGCCTTGTCGATCGGCCTACTCTGCCTCGAAGCTGATGAAGCTGAGAAAGACCCATATAGTCGGCGTTTTCAATGATGAGCGTGTTTGCGTTCGGCAGGTCTACGCCTGTTTCGATAATAGTTGTGCAGACGAGCACGTTTATCTCCTCGTCAAGCATCTGCCGCCATACTTCCGAAAGCTCCTGCTCAGTCATCTTGCCGTGACCGATACCAACGTTTGCTTCGGGGATAGTTTTCTGGATAAATGCAGCCTTTTGCATGATCGTATCGACTTTGTTGTGCAGATAGAAAACCTGACCGCCACGGCGAAGCTCACGGCGTATCGCTTCTGCAAGCACTGCGTCGTCATGTTCAAGAACGTAAGTCTGTACGGGTTTTCTGTCGAGCGGCGCTTCTTCAAGCACCGACATATCACGGATACCGCTCATCGCCATGTTCAGTGTACGGGGGATAGGCGTTGCGGAGAGCGTGAGGATATCTATATTATTGAACGCTTTCTTGAAGTGCTCTTTCTGTGCAACGCCGAAGCGCTGCTCCTCATCGATTATCGCAAGACCGAGATCACGGAATTCAACGTCTTTTGATACGAGTCTGTGTGTGCCTATGACGAAATCTACTTCGCCCGTTTTGATCTTTCTTACTACCTCTGCCTGCTGCTTAGGCGTGCGGAAACGAGAGAGAAGCTCGATATTCACCGGAAAGCCCTCAAAGCGGCGCAGCGCCGTCTGATAGTGCTGCCAGGCAAGGATAGTTGTAGGCGCAAGCAGCACGCACTGTTTTGATTCCGACACGCATTTGAAAGCTGCTCGAAGCGCTACTTCGGTCTTGCCGAAGCCAACGTCGCCGCAGAGCAGACGATCCATCGGAACGACACGTTCCATGTCGCCCTTTATCTCGTCGATAGAGCGCAGCTGATCGTCTGTTTCATCGTATTCAAACTTTGCTTCAAAGTCGTGCTGCCACTCGTTGTCCTCGCCGAAAGCGTAGCCTTTGACTTTCATTCTGTCGGAGTAAAGCTTTATAAGCTCGTCTGCCATGTCACGAACAGCCTTGCGCACTCGTGAAGTGGTTTTCTGCCAGTCGCCCGAACCGAGTCTGTTGAGCTTTACGACAGATTCTTCCTTTGGGCCTATATACTTTGAAACAAGATCAAGCTGAGTAACGGGAACGTAAAGCACGTCGCCTTTTGCATAGACGATCTTTATGTAGTCTTTGATTATCCCGTGAATGTCAAGCTTACGAATGCCGCCGAACTGACCGATACCGTGCGAAGCATGAACGACGTAGTCGCCGTTTGAAAGCTCTTCAAGGCTCGATATCGCTTTTCCTGTTTTGGCTTTCTTGCTTTTTGTGCGTTTCGATGTGGAGCGTATATGTCCCTGCGAGATAAGCGCAAATTTAAGCTGTGAATACTCTATGCCTGCCGAAAGTGCGCCGGGCAGTACGAATATCGTGCCGGGCGACGGATACGAAACAGAAGCGTCATCGCAAACGCTGTAGCCCTTTTCTTTAAGCTCGCCTCTCAGCGAATCGGCGGCTTTTTCCGTTCCGGCAAGTATGACCGTTGTGAACTTTGCATGGACATATGGTTCTATATCCTCTTCAAGAAGCTTTACACTGCCGCCCCAAAGAGACAGATGGCGCACCGAGAAGTTGATAAGCTCGGCAATAGGTGTGTCGTAAGAGCCGCTTGTGAAGTTATCAAGGTAAAGTACGCCGCTTTTTATAACTCTGTCGCAGATATCGTGATATCCTATAAAGAATGTGTCAAGACCTTTGCAGAGTATGCCCTCTTCAACATACGCTTTCAGATCTTCGCCGAACTGCCAAGAAAAGCCGTGCATACGCTCCTTGACTCTTGTGTGTTCGGAGATGATAGTTATAGTATCGGCGCCGAAATAGTCGAAAAGCGTAGTCTGACGATCGTAGATAAACGAAATGAATTTGTCTATGCTTCCCGGCATTTCGCCCGACTCGATAAGCTCGCACTCGTTTTCGAGTATCATCTTTGCGGCAGCGGAGTTTTTGCCACGAAGTGACTTTGCTCTTTTGCGTATTTTTTCGCAAAGCTCTTCTCTGTTTTTGATGAGTATTTCCGACGAGGGAGTAAGATATACCTCTTCAACGTAGTCTGTTCTTCGCTGCGTTTCAACATCGAAATAATTTATCGTGTCGATCTCATCGCCCCAGAACTCAACTCTCATAGGTGCTTTTTCGTCGGGCATATACAGATCGAGGATTCCGCCTCTTACCGAGTATTGCCCCTCGCCCTCAACAGCGTCGCAGCGTTCATAGCCGGATTCGTTGAGAAATTCTATAAGCTGTCCCATATCGGCCTCTTCACCGGAGGCTATGTGCATAGTTGAGCGTTTGAGGATCTCCGGCGGAATGGTGAACTGAGCAGCAGCATCAACGGTTGCGATAACTGCGTCATACTCGCCTTTTAGAACAGAGGAAAGCACCATAAGGCGCTTGTGTTCGTATTCTCTCGATTTACTGCTTACGATGCGGAAATTGAAATCACGAACGGGATAAACGAGCGTGCGGAGTCCCATAGACGTTAGATTGTTTGCAAGCTGCTGTCCCTCCTGCTCGTCGCCCGTAAGCAGCAGCGTTTTTTTATCAAGCTGTGAGCAGAGCGCTGAGATAACGTTGGCTTTGTGGACGTTTGTAAGCCCCGTAGCTGCAGTAGGCCTGCCACGCTCAACAGCATTCCGAAGCGACTTATATTCGCTCAGATTAGATATTACATTGGTTAAGAAGTTCATAATAGACACCTTGTTTATTAATGTGGAAGGTGGAATGTGGAAAGTGGAATTGCAGACTCGGCTTCGCCGAGTTGGATCTTATCGCTTTCTCATTTTCAATGCTTTTTTGGCAGCCGAAAATGTTTTGATTACAAAAGTGCTAATTTAAATCAGGAGCGAAGCGACTCCAAAATTCGCCATTCCACATTCCAATTTCCACATTTAATTAAATTGGTTCATCGCTTTATCTATGTTTCCCGAAATGATAAGCTCTGCGGCTTCCATTGCTTTGAGGCTTGCTTCGTCAATAAGCTTGCGTTCGCTGTCGGAAAAGCGTGAGAGAACCCAGTTTGCAAGCTCCCAGCCCTCGGGCTTTGCGCCTGTGCCGATCTTTATGCGAGGGAATGCGTCGCTGCCGCTGAGGTAGATTATGCTGCGCATGCCTTTCTGACCGCCGTCGCTGCCCTTGCGGCGTATGCGCATCTTGCCGACGTCGAGCGATATGTCATCAAATATGATAACACAATTCTCCGGCGGTATTTTGTAGAAATTCATAGCCTCAACGAGCGCCTGACCGCTGTTGTTCATATACGTTTGCGGCTTCATGAGCAGTACCTTATGACCGCCTATCTCGGCGGTGGCGCAGTATGATTTGTATTTGAGCCTGTCTATAGAAACGCCGCATTTTTCGGCAATAGCGTCAACTGCGATAAAGCCTGCATTGTGGCGTGTGTTTTCGTATTTTTTATCCGGATTTCCAAGTCCGGCGATAATATGAGTACAAGCACCTGAAAGAGGTGGGCTTTTCTTCTTGAATAACATATGATTCACCCTTCATATTAATTGAAAATGGAAAATTAAAAATGGAAAATTTCGGAGTCGCTTCGCTCCTGTTTTTTAATGTGGAATGTGGAAAGTGGAATGGCGAATGGCGGAACTCACCTGCGGCGAGTTGGAATATATTAATCTTCATGAATCTATACTTTTTTCGCTGCAGATAGATAAGTATTAATGAATAAAGCAATATAAAATCAAGCACGAAGTGCTTCCACATTCCACACTAAATGAAGCGCAATTAAGGGCGGACTTTATGATGCCCACCCTTGTTTTTGCGTTGATCTGTAATTTGTAATGCCCGAAAATTACTTTGTGTAAAGCGGCGATACGGGCTTGTCTGCGTAGATTCTCTCGATAGCGTCTGCGAAGAGCGGAGCTACGGGGAGGATAGTGAACTTGTCGATCATTCTGTCCTCTGAAACGGGAACTGTGTCGAGAAGAACAACTTCCTTGATAACGCTGTTCTGGATCCTTTCGATCGCAGGACCGGAAAGAACTGCGTGTGTAGCGCAAGCGTAAACCTCTGTTGCGCCGCCTCTCTCAACGATAGCGTTTGCAGCGTTGCAGAGTGTGCCTGCTGTGTCGATCATATCGTCAACGAGAACTACCTTCTTGCCTCTTGCGTCGCCGATGATGTTCATAACCTCGGAAACGTTAGCCTTCGGACGTCTCTTGTCGATGATTGCAAGACCTGCGCCGATCTTGGAAGCGAAGTTTCTGGAACGTGTTACGGAGCCGAGGTCGGGGGATACAACGATCCACTCCTCGTTCTCGTTTGCGCCAACCTTCTGCTTCATGTAATCTGCAAGAAGTCCTGCGCCGTAGAGGTGATCTACGGGAATGTTAAAGAAGCCCTGGATCTGGTTTGCGTGAAGATCCATCGTAAGAACTCTGTCAGCGCCTGCACATGTGATGAGGTCTGCAACGAGCTTTGCTGTGATCGGATCTCTTGCCTTAGCCTTTCTGTCCTGTCTTGCGTAGCCGTAGTACGGCATAACTACCGTGATGCTTGCAGCCGATGCACGCTTCATAGCGTCGATCATGATGAGGATCTCCATCAGATTGTTGTTGACGGGATCGCATGTTGACTGAACGATGAAGCAGTCGGAGCCTCTTACCGACTCATGAAGAGATACGCTGATCTCACCGTCGGAGAATGTCTTTGTCTCCGATTTGCCGAGCGGCAGATTGAGGCAGCCTGCGATTGCCTGCGCTACGTCTTTGCTTGCGTTGCCTGCAAAGATCTTGATGTCTTTACCGTGAAAATTCATACTAAAAAGCCCCTTTACATTTGAATTTGTTGTATTGTAAATGTTCTTTTGTTTGCGGATCTGATTACTTCTTGATCGTCTTTGCGATCTCGTTGAGTTCTTCAAGCTGCTTCGGGTCGTTCGCACCGAGAACGGCGTTGGAGTTTTCTGCTGTGTAAGCGCATACCGTCTTGCCCTCGTTTATGAGGATGCCGAGCGTATCGGTAAGATAATACTCGCCGCCTGCGTTGTTGTCGGTAAGCTTGTCAAGGCAGCCGAGAAGTGCGTCAACCGAGAACCAGTAGCAGCCGGAATTTACTTCGTTAACTGCTGCCTGTTCGGGCGTTGCGTCTTTCTGCTCAACGATTTTCTCAACACTGCCGTCATCTGTTCTGATGATCCTGCCATAGCCGAACGGATCGGCAACCTTAGCGGAGATAACGGTAGCAGAAGAGCTTTTTGCCTTGTGAAGCTCGTAGCTTGCCTTTATAGTTTCGCTGTCAAGGAACGGTGCGTCGCCGTTTAAAACAACAACGTCGCCGCCGTTGTTACGCAGAAAATCGCTGCACATCATAACGGCATGGCCTGTGCCTCTTCTTTCCGCCTGAAATGCAGTCTGTGTTTGTAAGCCTGTTTCTTTATTGTACCCATTAAGATACTCTTCTATATACTCCTTGGCAAATCCGGTAAGCACGCAGATATTGTCGATGCCTGCATCGGTAACGGAGTTGAGCACCCAGCGCAGCATAGGCTCGCCTAAAACGAGCGAAAGCGCCTTGGGCTTGTCGGACTTCATTCTTTTACCCTCGCCGCCGGCAAGGATAACAGCCGATATAGCCATAATACACCTCTTACTAAAAGAATTGATCAACAATTTCACTCTTATCCGGAAACGTTCACTCTGTTTGCCGGGTGAATGTTGATTTTATTGAAAAAAGCTCTCTTTATATTATCTCATACTTTTTAATTTTTTCAAGACATTTTTCGACATAAAAAGGGAGTTTTACTAATTTTTAATATTTCGCCTACTTTCCGTTCCGATAACAGGGGAATTTTATAAGACTTTACGAAACAGTCAAGACTTCATTTGCTCATTCGTTAAAGTGTGGAGAAGAGTTTGTGCACTCGCATCACTTTCTTGTTTAATGTGGAATGGCGGAACTTGCCTGCGCCGAGTTGGATTATATCAGCTATCCAAAATTCACACTTCACTTGCCTTAGAGAGATAAACTACAAGTCTGAATAAAACAATAAAAAACAGGAGCGAAACGACTACGCTGATCAATTGACAATGGACAATTGATAATTGACAATTATGGAACTCGGCTTCGCCGAGTTGGATTATATCAGCTATTCCAAATCCACACTTCACTTGCCTTTAGAGAGATAAACTACAAGTCTGAATAAAACAATATAAAAAACAGGAGCGAAGCGACTCCACAATTGTCCATTATAAAAAGGCGAACGAAGTGAGCCTGACCGCAATTTTCCATTTTCCATTTTCCATTTTCAATTTGACTCCCTGTTGCTTTTTTCAGAATTCATGGTATAATGTATATTCAGTGTGATATTTTTAAAGAAAAGAAAGGAACGTGCTGTATCGTGATAACAGTTTCTAATCTCAGCCTGAGCTTCAGCGGTACGCCCTTGTATAAGGACGTAGACCTCAAATTCACCGAGGGCAACTGCTACGGCGTTATAGGCGCAAACGGCGCAGGTAAATCTACATTCCTGAAAATACTCTCCGGCGAGCTTGACTCCACAACGGGTGAGGTAGTGATCAAAAAGGATACAAGAATGTCTGTCCTGAAGCAGGATCACTTCGCTTACGATGAGTTTACCGTGCTCGATACCGTAATCATGGGCAACAAAAAGCTCTATGATATCATGAAAGAAAAGGACGAGCTGTATGCAAAAAGCGAAATGACCGATGAAGAGGGCATTCGTGTATGCGAGCTTGAAGCAGAGTTTGCGGAGCTTGGCGGCTGGGAGGCCGAGAGCGACACGTCAAAGCTTATCCAGGGTCTTGGCCTTGACGACAGTGTTCTGTACACTCAGATGAGCTATCTTACAGGTAACGAAAAGGTCAAGGTGCTGCTCGCACAGGCGCTTTTCGGCAATCCCGATATCATTCTTCTTGACGAGCCGACGAACAACCTTGACGTTGACGCTGTTTCGTGGCTTGAGGACTTCCTGCTCGACTATGAGGGTACTGTTATCGTTGTATCCCATGACAGACACTTCCTCAATACAGTCTGCACCCATATAGTTGATATCGACTACGGCAAGGTAAAGATGTATGTCGGCAACTACGAATTCTGGTACGAATCTTCACAGCTCATTCAGCAGATGATAAAGCAGCAGAACAAGAAAGCAGAGGAGAAGATCAAGGAATTGCAGACGTTTATTGCACGATTCTCCGCAAATAAGTCAAAGTCGAAGCAGGCAACGTCAAGAAAGAAGCTTCTCGATAAGCTCACAGTAGAAGAAATGCCTGCATCTTCACGCCGTTATCCCTGGGTCGGCTTCAACATGGACAGAGAGCCGGGCAAGGAGATACTTGAAGTTGAGGGCCTTTCCAAAACGATAGACGGCGAAAAGCTGCTCAACAACGTTACGTTCAGAGTCGAGCGTGGCGACAAGGTAGCGTTCCTTTGCGAAAACGAGAACGCTGTTTCCGCTCTGTTCGATATAATCATGGAAAAAACAGAGCCGGACGAGGGTACGTTCAAGTGGGGCAGCACGATCACAACGTCGTATTTCCCGAAAGACAACAGCGAGTTCTTTGACGGCTGCGACAAAACTATTCTCGAATGGCTTTCACAGTACAACGAATCGAACGACCGCACGGAGACATATTTAAGAGGCTTCCTCGGCAAGATGCTTTTCTCCGGCGAGGACGTTTTCAAGCCCGTTAACGTGCTGTCGGGCGGCGAGCGTGTGCGCTGCATGCTTTCAAGAATGATGCTTTTCGGTTCAAATGCGCTCGTTCTCGATCAGCCTACAAACCACCTCGACCTTGAATCCATCACGGCAGTCAACAACGGTCTTTGCGCATTCAAGGGCATCGTTCTCTTTGCGTCACATGACCATGAGTTTATCCAGACGGTAGCAAACAGGATCATCATCATAGAGAAGGACGGCATCAAGGATATCACGTCGAGCTACGATGAATACATCGAGGCGAATAAGATTAATAAATAAAGTTACAAAGAGCCTGCGCAAAGTTTTTTGCGCAGCTTTTTTTCAAAAAAGCTGCCGAGGGTGCGGGGCGAGCAGCCCCGCAGTAAGCTGCAATCAAAGAATAGTTATGACAGAGCAATAAAAATAAGAGTGCGAAGCACAAAACGTAACTACCGTTACGGATAAAGCAGGCACGAGGCGAAGCCAATGTGCCGGACGGAAAACAGTAAATTATCTAAGCATAGATTATTAATAAGTAAGCTTCAACGAGTTTTCCACAAGCAATAAGTATTACATGTGCGTTAACAAACGAGAAAACGAGTAACATATTGGTTATAAAGTATCGGATTTTGTAATAAATACGTAATAACTATTGTGCATTTAGTTAGTAATTCACAGTTTCCACAGAGTTTTCAACATTCACCTGTTAGGTTGTTGAAAAGGCTCTGTGGAATTTTTTGTTTGCACAGACAAGGTTTTCCATGAATCGCAGCTGACTATTTTGAGAAAAATACTCTTATATAATAATGTGGAATGTGGAAAGCGAAGCTTTTTAAAATGGAAAATGGATAATTGCGGAACTCGCCGCAGAGAGATAAACTACAAGTCTGAATAAACTAATATAAAATCAAGCGGCGCAGCCGCTTCCGCAATTATCCATTGTCCATTGTCAATTGTCAATTGAATAAAGGTGGTTTTGTTATGATAAAGAAAATCGGTGAACGCACGCTGACATTTACCGAAAAACCGAGAATTATCGGCTTCGGGTCGGCGGTCGGCAAAAAAGAGGGCGAGGGTCCTCTTGCAAAATGGTTCGATAAAATATATAATGATACAACTATGGGCGGAGAAACATGGGAAAAGGCAGAGGCTTCGCTCCAGAAAAAAGCAGTGCTACTGGCGTTTGAGTCGGCAGGCGTGCAGCAATCCGATATTGACGCAGTTTTTGCAGGCGATCTGTTGAATCAGTGTATATCGTCAAGCTACGGTCTGCGTGATCTCGGAATACCGTTTCTCGGTCAGTACGGGGCATGTTCAACAATGGCTCAGACGCTCGCTGTGGCAAGCATATTCGTTGAAAGCGGCGCTGCCGATATAGCTGCCGCTGTGACTTCCTCGCATTTCTGCTCGGCGGAGCGGCAGTTTCGCTATCCTCTGCAATACGGCGGTCAGCGTGCGCCTACAGCGCAGTGGACCGTCACCGGGGCAGGCAGCGCAATAGTTGCGTCGCTTGAAAACGGTGAGTTTAAGAGTCAAAATGAAAAACTCATAGAAACAAACGGGAATCTGAAAAAACAGACAGGTGTTTCCGATGTCTGTATCGGCAAGATAGTCGATATGGGAATTACCGATGCGAACAATATGGGCGCAGCGATGGCAGGTGCTGCTGCCGACACGATATATCGTTACCTGACCGATACAAACACATCTCCCGATGATTACGATATGATTGTAACAGGTGATCTCGGCAGGATCGGAACATCTCTATTGTATGAGCTGCTCAAAAAAGAGGGGATTGATATAGAGAAAAAACACAACGACTGCGGACTTCTTATCTTTGACTGCGAATCGCAGGAGGTCTGCTCCGGCGGTTCGGGCTGCGGGTGCAGTGCGAGCGTGCTTTGTTCGTATATTTTAAAGCGTATGAGAAAAAGAGAGATAAACAGCGTACTTTTCGCCGCAACGGGAGCATTGATGTCCCCGACGATAGTTCAGCAGGGCGAAAGTATACCGGGAATAGCGCACTTAATTCATTTAGTAAATGTAAACGATCGGTAAGCCTTATCAAATGGAAAATTGAAAATTGAAAATTGAAAATTGCGGAACTCGCCTGCGGCGAGTTGATTTGTATTAGTCCTCACATAGCTGTACTTTTATTGTTGCTATGAGAGAACTATTAAGTTTGAAAACACTAATATAAAAAACAGGAGCGAAGCGACTCCATAATTTTCCATTTTCCATTTTCAATTTTCAATTTGCCGCCCTGTACAGTATAACCGAAATTGAGCGTATTTGAGCCACACAAGTTTACATTCGATGTTCTTGTTTTATTCGAACTATTATGATATAATAAGACGGAACAAATGGGAACGTGTTGAATAAAACGGTGATAAATATGCTTCATAAGATACAAAAGAAGGACGATATGCTGATCGAAAAGATCGCTGCGCTGCATCGTCCGTTTCTCAACAAGTTTATGAGATTTATGACGTTTCTCGGAGATCAGGGCAAGATTTGGTTCGTTGTTCTGTTCATTATCTGCTATGTTAAGAGATCGGTCTATGTCGGTGTTTCGATCTTTTGCAGCGTGATATTTGCTTTTATCTCCAGTGAAGTCATTATAAAAAGCATAGTTTGCAGAGTGCGGCCGTGCCATAAGATCGACGAGGAAGACCTGATACTTAAAAAAATGCCGAAGTATTACTCATTTCCGTCAAGTCATTCGGCGTCGTCGTTCGCAATGGTAACGCTCACGATGATCCACTGCAGCTGGTGGGCAACGCTTATCGTGCTTGTGCTGGCGATATTGATCTCGTTTTCGAGGTTTTATTTACAGGCACATTACCCCACAGACGTTCTGTGCGGTATACTGATAGGCATTATCTGCTCGTATGCGATGTACAGGGTCGTTTATCTTATATTCATGGCGATCGATCCGACGCTTATAAAGTAAAAAAGGACTTGCGTTCTGCGCAGGCCCTTTTTTTAATGGAAAATTGAAAATTGAAAATGGAAAATTGCGGAGTCGCTTCGCTCCTGTTTTATATTATTAGTGTTTTCAGGCCTAAGGAACTACTGAATAAATCACACCCTACGGGCTGAGCACCCATCTTGTTTGCATATTTTCGTCATCTTGCACTCAACTTCCTTGAAATACGTCAGTATGGTCTCGGCTGCCGCCTCGGTCGGTGCTTCTGCTGTGCGGAGATCTCCACCGGAGATCCGCACCTTGCGGTCGTTTCGTGCAACCTGACTGAAAATCTGACGGCGCAATATGGATACTCGATTTAATCAGCGCTTCCTTAACTTTCGGAAGCGAGTAAAGAATAGATCCCCCGAAATTGTCAATTATATTGAATACTTCTTAGCACCGTTCAATATACATGAAGCATGGCCGCTGTGACAAGCCCTCCGAGTGCTGCCGAAAAAAGATAGCGGACGGCTTTGGGCATAATGCGGCGGCGCTGCTTGAAAACGCTCGGCGGATCAATGGAGCAGATGTAGTCGGCGGCTTCTCTTTCGAGAATATCAGGTTCGGAATGTGCAAGCTCGGGCGCTACAAGAAGCCAAGCCTTGTCAAAGTAAGCATTGCCTGTATCGACCACTTCAAGCATGCTGCGGCTTATTGCTTTTATCATAATGTATCTCCTTTGTAATTGTTTTGTTTTATTTCCATTTTTAGTATGACCCGAACAGATTGTGTTTATTCTTTTCCGGAACACAACATATAGTTGCAGGGGGTAAAAAATGAACAATTATTGTCTTTGATAGTGTTCTGTGGAAAACAAGCATGTTTGTCCACAATATAACTATTTGTAAAGTGGAAAAGTCTGTTAGGAACGTGGAAAACTATGTTGAAAGAGTTGATAACCTATAACAAATACGTGATTAGACGTGTTTGTTTACAATTGTGTAACTGTTGACAAGCTTCAACAATAATTAATATGTGGAAAACTCTGAGGAATGTTAGGAAAAGAATATAACAGTCTGTTATAGCAAGCGTGTCAATACGATTTTAAAATTTAATTAAATTCGGCATTTTATTGTAAAATTTTAATTTTTTCTGCCTCAAAAGAAACGAATTTACAAAAATGATTTTTCTGTTACAAATCCGCAAGAATTATTTTTCTATAGCTGTAACACAAATGAAGATTGAATGTTCTTCGGCACTGTGGTATAATGGCTAAGGTCGATTTGCCATATAGTATAGTCGATCTGTTTTTGTGCTGCGTTGCCCGAAGAATGTTTTCGGCGGTCAATGTCAGTGTACAATTGATATTTCCGGATGTGAAGATTCATGAAAAGAACGGAGCTTTCAAAGCTTTTATTTGAAAAAAGGCCATACTATATGATAATGGCTGCATCAACGTCGGTAGTCTGGGCGTTTGCATTTCCGCTTATCAAGCTCGGTATTGCGGAGTTCGATATTGCCGCCTCGGACACGGGCGCAAAAACGCTTTTTGCAGGAATTCGATTCTTTGCGGCCGGCATGGTAGTTGTTGCGGTGTCTGCATTTTCCGGAAAAAAATTGACCGATGCAAAGAAAGGCGGCTTGCCGCTTGCTTTCCTGCTCGGTCTTGTGAATACTGCGCTGCATTATTTCTGCTACTATATAGGGCTTTCAAATCAGAGCGGTTCCCGTTCTGCCGTTATAGATTCAATGAGCACGTTCATTCTGATACTTGCAGCCTGCGCTGTGTTTCCCGATGAAAACTTTACCGCAAAAAAGGGTATCGGCTGCCTGCTCGGCTTTTCGGGAATACTGCTCGTCAATGCAGGAGGCGGCTCATCGGCGTTCTCGCTTTCGGGCGACGGTATGCTTATGATGAGCGCTCTTTTCTCGGCAATGGGCGGAATACTTACACGCATCGTCACAAAGCGCATGAATTCATACACCGTAACGGGCATAAGCCTTGGTTTCGGCGGCTTGCTGCTTATAGTATCGGGGATAGTAATGGGCGGCAGACTTCCTTTTCCGTCGCTTTTCGGAGCATTCATACTCTGCTGTCTTGTCGGAATATCTGTGTACGGCTTTTCCGTATACAATAAGCTGATAAGCTGTGCGCCTGTGGGGGAAATAGCGATATTCAGCTCACTGATACCGATACTCGGCGTGACGTTTTCGTGTTTATTATTAAAAGAACAGTTTCGTCTGAAATATATTGCCGCAGGACTGCTTGTAGCGGTCGGCATATTTGTTATAAACCACACGGACTTGAGATCAATTGACAAATGACAATGGACAATGGACAATTGCGGAGTCGCTTCGCTCCTGTTTTTTTAAATTAGTTTATTCAGACTTAATAGTTATCTCATGGATGCGAATTAAAGTATAAATTTGGGATAGCTGATATGATCCAACTCGCCGCAGGCGAGTTCCATAATTGTCAATTGTTAGTCAAGCGCTCTGATCTTTGAGCTACGGAGGAAAGAATAATGGAAGCAAAAAGAACGATCATTCTCTACAATTTCAGCGCCGAACGTCAGAAACTGATCCGAACGATCACGGCGCCGCTCGGATGTACGGTGAAAAGCGTAGATAAGCGTGATTTCGGACAGCCTGTAGGTGCGATCGCAGGCGTTTCGGGATATGTTAAGGATAAAAATAAAAAGCCGCTTAACGGCTTTGATGATGAGTTTATGATGATCTGTGGCTATGAGGGCATGGGGCTTGATGTCGTCCTGAGCGTTCTGAGAAAGGGCGGTGTGACCCGTCAAACTCTGAAAGCTGCCCTGACCGAAACAAACGCCGCCTGGAGCGGAGAGGAGCTTTATGGGGAAGTGAAGAAAGAACACGAGGCAATCAAATTGAAAATGGAAAATTGAAAATGGAAAATTGCGGAAGCGGCTGCGCCGCTTGATTTTATATTAGTTTATTCAGACTTAATAGTTATCGCTCGGCAGCGAGTGAAGTATGAATTAGGGATAGCTAATACAATCCAACTCGCCGCAGGCGAGTTCCGTAATTGTCAATTATCAATTGTCAATTGTCAATTGATTAGCGACTCCGCAATTTTCCATTTTCCATTTTCAATTTTCCATTAAAAAAAAGACCGCCCTTTTCAGGGCGGTAGTTTTTTTGCTTTGGCTTATCAGCCTGCTGCGTTAAGCTTCTTAACAAGGGCAGACTTTTTTCTTGCAGCGTTGTTCTTGTGGATAAGACCCTTTGCTGCAGCCTGGTCGATCTTCTTGATAGCAACCTTTACTGCATCCTGCTTATCTGCTGCGTTGCCTTCTACTGCTACGTTTGCCTTCTTGATCGCTGTCTTGAGAGCGGACTTTGTAGCCTTGTTCTTTGCAGTTTTAGCTGCGATAACCTTAACACGCTTCTTAGCGGATTTGATGTTCGGCACTGCAAACACCTCCTTCAATAATCTCATTCGCATAATATAATACCATTATTTGAACGAAAAATCAAGAGCTTTTATGAATTTATTTGAAATGACGTCAAATTTTGCACACTTTACTATGGAAACACCGATTTAGTACAAAAAATTAGACAAATTTGATGCCGTATTTTTCGAGCAGCTCCTTGATCTCGGCATGTTTTCCACGGCTGAGAGGTATCTCTTCGTAACATTCTTTTAGCATGATAAAATATGTTTTTCCGAACTCATTATTCTTGACATAGCGTATCTTTCTGATCGGCACTATGAACGACTGGTGACAGCGGAAAAAATGGTGCGGTGCAAGTATTTCTTCAAGTTGTGTCAGACTGTACTTTGCAACGAAGGATTTGCCGGAGTTTGTGTGGATATATATCTTCCGTGCTTTCTTTTCTATATATAAGATGCTGTCAACGTCAAGGATATGGTAGCCGCCCTCAATGTTGATGCCGATCTTCTTGCTTTTGCGCTCGGGCTTTTTCTCCGGAACAAGGTCCTTGACGGTGTTGCGCAGTTTTTTCTGCGCTCTTTCTATTGCCCTTTGCAGCCTGCTTTCGTTTATAGGCTTCGTAACGAAGTCTATCGGCTCAAAGTCGTAGCAGTCGGCGGCAAAGTAAGCGTGACCGGTGCAGAAGATTATCTCGATCTTCGGGTACTTTTTCTTGACTATCGAAGCGACACTCATTCCGTTATTGTAGGGCATTTCTATGTCGAGCACAAGAAGCTCTGCGTTAAGCTCCGGCAGGCGTGACATAAGCTCGGGGCTGTTGTCGATATAGTGCGTTACCTCAACGGCAGGAAATTTTTTCAGCAGCGCAATTGTTGCTGAGGCGGACGTGTGGTCGTCGTCAACAACGACTGTTCTGATCGGTTCTGTACCCATGAGCTTGCCCTCCTCGTTTTGCAAAAAAATGTTTTCTTTATACTGTAATATTAACACGTATATATCTATTTATAGTTCTGTATAGGAATAATCGCATGATAATAAACAGCTTGTATTAGTACGAAAATTATGTTACAATTATCACCATAAACAGAAAGGGGAAACTGTATGCTCCAGTTTTTGATATCAATGGTGTTCGGCCTTACGGTAGGCGTTATCATGTGCCTTATGCTGTGGCTCAATACAAGACTAACGCTTTCGGAATTTGTGGCAATTGTCGGTTTTGTATTCCTCGGCAGTACAATATGGACATTTACCGACGGCCGATTTGCGGACGCTACGCTTATCGCTCTGCTGATAGTGTGGACGCTCGGGCGTATACTTTTTGAACGAAAACGAACGTTTGAAAAAATGCTGACGTTTTCGATGAGTACTGCCGTTGTGCTGAATTACTACATATATATAGAGTTTATCGGCCTGCGCACAGCAGGAGCGGCTACGAACCAGCTCATTTTTATGCTTGTGTATCTTGCAATAATTGCAGCGATATTTCTTATTGTATATATACAAAAGGTGTCGTTTTTCAGCAATGAGTGGGAGCGTGACTTTTTCTCGCATGAAGACAGGCGTATGAAGAGCAACAGGATCATGATGTCTTCATCGCTTATAATCCTCACCGTAGTTATCGTTGCGGGGATCTATATGTCAACGAGCTTTCTGAGCGCAGGCGAGAACGAAAACGCCCAGCTTTACGTCGGCTTCGAGTTTTTCTTTTCACTTGTGTACATTTTCGTAAGCTTTATAATGCTGAAAATGCTTGTGGAGTATTATATCCTTTCCGATATATCGGAGCAGGAGAAGCAGCACCAGAAAGAGCTTAAATCTTTTATTAAGATGATAAGAGCGCAGCGCCATGATTTCAATCTGCACCTGCACGCCGTAAACGGACTTCTTGAGGCGGGAAAGTATGAAGAGTGCCGTACATATGTTTCAAAGATGGTTGCCGAGACAGAGTACGTAAACGAAGTGCTGCCGATACATGACACCACGATAAGCGCCATGCTTTATGCGTATCGCTCCGATGCCGAAAGCAACGGGATAAAAATGAGCTTTGACATAACAACGAACCTCAGAGGTCTTGCACCGGAGGGCTACGAGATAAACAGAATACTCGGAAATCTTTTACAAAATGCCATAGATGCGCTGACCGAGCAGACAGACAGAGAGTACGGCATCGTGCTTAAAATGTATGAGGAAGCCGATTCTGTTGTTATAGATATCTCAAATAAGTTTTTCGGCGATGCAGAGGAGCTTTCGCACTTCTTTGAGTACAGCTATTCCGGCAAGCGAAACCACGAAGGCCTCGGTCTGAGTACGGTGCAGCGAATAGCAGAATCCTACAAAGGCGTAGCTTACGTTGAAGTAGACGAAGATATTATACATTTTATAGTAAGACTTCCCAAAAAAAGCAAAAAATCGTAAGGCCGCCGGACAAAAAACCAAACAGACATCAAATAAGACCAAACTGACAAAAGCGATCCCAAATAGACATCAAACAAGCCCAAACAGACATAATCACTTGCAATTAAAAAAAGAATGGGGTATTATATATACAGAACAAGAAAGCCCAAGGCGAAGTGATTGCACGCTGAGGGACAGCAACAAAAGCCCGGGTGAATTGATTGCGCACCTCAGGGCACCAACACAGATAATACCTCTTTCAAAAATATGATTCCCTGAAAAATAAGGACGGCTGCCGTCCTTATTTTTTGTTTTTGCCCGAATTTGTCTGTTTGGGGAGAAAAATGTGTTTTTTGTGAAGTATATCACATTTATAGAGGGCAATTTGCAATAGATAGTTTTAAATAAAATCGGTTGTTATGTGCAAATTGCGAATTCAGAAACAAATAGACACGGTTTCGCCCCAAACAGACAAAATCGCTTGAAAAATTTGCCGTAATAATGTATTATATAGTTGCAGCAAATGATTGCTAAGCTGCTATGACACACATGAAGCGGTGAAAGATTGCGCACCGCAGATTTACGAATTTGATAATACCTCTTTCAAGAATACGATTCCCTTAAAACAAAAGCGGCCTTCGGGCTGCTTTTGTTTTTTCGTTTTTGTTTTCTGCAAATCTGTCGGTTTCCTGAAAATGACACATAATTATAGAGGATATTTGAAATAAAGATAAAAAATCTACATAAAAACGAGCGTGTTATATAAAAATTTGTGAAAATCAGGAAAAGTGTGGATCTGTGCAAAAAAATCTCAAAAAAGTATTGCAATTACCCGGAAACCATGCTATAATAATCAAGCAGTCGGGAAAACCGATAACGAAAAGTTAAAAAGTTGGTATTGATCGCATTGAGGGTACACCTGTTCCCATTCCGAACACAGAAGTTAAGCTCAATAACGCCGAAGATACTTGGGTGGTGACGCCCCGGGATGAGTAGTCGTCCAATAGGACGGCTGCTTTTTTTATAATTGACAATTGAAAATTGACAATGGACAATTGAGGTCAGGCTCATTTCGTTCGCCGTTTTATAAGTGTGGAGAGTGGAGTGTGGAATGAAGGAAGCGGCTTTGCCGCTTATTTTTTTATTAGTTTATCCGGACAAAACAATTATCTTTCGGCAGCGAATTAAGGAAGCACTGATTAAATCGAGTGCCCATATTGCGCAGTCAGATTTTGAGGCAAATTGGACGAAAAAGCCGCAGGAATACTGACGTATTTCATGCTCAGTCCGCAGGACGTGATTTATTCAGTGGTTCCTTAAAGTATGGCTTTGAAAGGAGCAATACAAATTCAACTCGCCGCAGGCGAGTTCCGCCACTCTACACTTCACACTAAAAAAGGATCTCATTGGCTCCGAGATTTTCCATTTGATAAGTTTTTCGTTCGCTTGTGTGTTTTTTGTCATTAAAAAAGTCACAAATATTCAAATTTTGCTAACATTTATATTGTAGAATCATAATGTGCAAGATTAGGGCGAGTGCCGATGTTTTGATGGTCAAGTGATGCATTAATGTGTAGCTTTTTGGCAAAAACTTCGTTTTGGAAGAAATTTTTTGGATTTTTTTAATATTTTTGTCTTTAAACGGTTGCTTTTTGGTTCAAAATTGTGTATTATTATATATGATAATAGGCTTTTTTGCACAATGTTAGTTACAATGTTGATACAAATGCCATGAACTACAGAACAAAACACAGATAAAGAGAGGGATCATACTATGTCCAACAGATTGTTCCAGGGCGTCATTCATCAGATGAGAGATGCAATCGACAGAACTATCGGCGTTATCGATGAGACATCGGTAGTTATCGCATGCAGCGAGCTTGGCAGGATCGGCGAAGTAAACGACAGCATTACTTCGGAAACGCTCAGCTCTTCCGCTCCGTTCGTTATAAACGGTCAGACATTCAAATCGTTCAGCTGCAATTCAAGATCTGAATATGCGGTATTCGTACAGGGCAGCGACGACGCAGCTCAGAAGTACGCTCAGCTTCTAGCTGTTTCGCTCAGCAGCATCAAGCAGTATTATGACGAAAAGTACGACAGAGGAAACTTCATCAAGAACGTTATCCTCGACAACATACTTCCCGGCGATATTTACATCAAGGCAAGAGAGCTTCGCTTCAACAACGAGGTAACAAGAGTATGTATGCTCATCAAGATCACCTCCAAGACAGATATCTCCGCTTACGATGTTATCCAGAACCTCTTCCCCGACAAGACGAAGGACTTTGTTATCAACATCAACGAAACAGATATCGCACTTGTTAAAGAGGTTAAGTCGGGCATCGATTCAAAAGACCTCGAAAAGCTTGCAAGCTCTATCGTTGATACGCTTTCGAGCGAGTTCTACACTCACTGCATCATCGGTATCGGTACGGCTGTTATCGGTGTGAAGGAGCTTGCTCATTCGTTCAAGGAAGCTCAGGTAGCGCTTGAAGTCAGCAAGGTTTTCGACACAGAGCGCACTATCGCAAGCTACGACAATCTCGGTATTGCACGTCTTGTTTATCAGCTTCCCACAACTCTTTGCGAAATGTTCCTTAACGAAGTATTCAAGAAGGGTTCGATAGATTCTCTCGATCAGGAAACACTGTTCACTATCCAGAAGTTCTTCGAGAACAACCTGAACGTTTCCGAGACATCGAGAAAGCTTTTCGTACACAGAAACACGCTCGTGTACAGACTTGAAAAGATCAAGAAACTGACCGGTCTTGATCTGCGTGAATTTGAAGACGCTATCGTATTCAAGGTAGCTCTCATGGTCAAGAAGTACCTCACCGCCAACCCGGTCAAGTACTGATAACCGTATGTTTGGAAAGGGAATGTAATGGGAGCACTCGTATTACATTCCCGATTTCAATTATATATTGAATTTCCTGAAAACATAAATATTCGTATTTCATCAAGTATGAAATTATGAATGCGGAGTGCAAAACTGCGAAACTCGGCTTCGCCGAGTTGATTTTATATTTGCTTGTTGTAAACAGCGGTATAGGAAAAGATAAGAACTGAGAGTATATCGACAGAGAAAAGAAATTATTATGCAAAAAAGAGATTTAAGCGGAGCCGGCAGCTCCATGATCCAGTTTAAAAATGTAACAAAGGTATACCCAAGCGGTACAAAAGCGCTCGATAACGTGAGTATCAATATCGAAAAGGGTGAGTTTGTATTCATCGTTGGTGCTTCGGGTGCAGGTAAAAGTACCTTTTTGAAGCTTATAATGAAAGAAGAGCAGCCTACATCGGGAAAACTCTATGTAAACGGCATCAATACAACGGATATGCCCAAAAGACGTGTTCCGTATCTTCGCCGTACAATGGGCATAGTGTTCCAGGATTTCAGGCTTATAGATAAAATGACGGTTTTTGACAACGTTGCATTTGCAATGCGTGTTATCGGCGCCCGTCCGAGAGCTGTCAAAAAGCGTGTTCATTACATACTCGGCCTTGTAGGACTTAAAGACAAGGCTCAGAGCAGACCGGCGGAGCTTTCCGGTGGTGAGCAGCAGCGTGTCAGCCTTGCCCGTGCGCTTGTTAACAACCCTACGCTCATTATTGCCGATGAGCCTACGGGCAACATCGATCCAGAGATGTCGTTTGAGATCATTGAGCTTCTCAACGAGATCAACAAGCAGGGCACAACGATCATCGTCGTAACTCATGAGCATGAGCTTGTTCATAAGTTCAAAAACAGAGTGATCGAGATCCAGGGCGGAAAAGTTACGTCGGATACCGGCGCACCGTCCGAAAAAGCGGAGCTTACGATCGAGATATCCGAAGAGGATCTTGCTGAGATCCCCGAAGAGATCGCCGAGGAGATACCCGACGTGACAGCAGAGGAGCTCAATCGGGAAGCACTCCGTGAAATAGACGGGGAGGCAGCAGACGAGTAATGAGAGGCTTTGGCTATTTAACTAAAGAGGGTATAAAAAGCGTCTGGAACAACAGGATGATGTCGGCGGCGTCTATCGGCGTGCTTGTATCGTGCCTGCTTATCACGGGGGCAGCTATGCTCATTTCGATGAATGTAAAAAATGTTGTCGATCAGGTCGGCAAGGATAATCAGGTCACAGTTTTTCTGAAGGAGGATATCGATTCTGTACAGGCTGTTCAGAAGATCGGTCCCGAAATAAGAAAGCTTGACAACATAGCTTCCTGCGAGTTCTATTCAAAGGAAGAGGCTATCACAGAATGGGAAGAGGAGCTCGGACCGCTCTTTTCGGAGCTTCAGGGTCAGGAAAATCCGCTTCCGAATGCGTTTCATGTTGCGATGGTAGACCTTTCACAGTATGAAGACACTGTAAACAACATAAAAGCCGTTGAGGGCGTTGATATAATCAGCGACCGAAGCGATATCGCAAAGCGCCTTACAGACCTCAACCGCCTTGTAACTCAGGTGGGAATGTGGCTCGTTCTGGCACTCGGCATTATTTCCCTTTTCATTATAAGCAACTCGGTTCGTATGACGATGTATTCACGCCGCTTCGAGATTAGCATTATGAAGTCGGTAGGCGCTACGAACCACTTTGTACGAACACCCTTCGTTATCGAGGGTATCGTGCTCGGACTTATTTCGGGCGTGCTTGCTTCCGTTATCATTGCATTCCTGTATGAAGCGATGATAAACGCCGTAAAGTATATAGTGCCGATAACGGAGATACCGTACTCAGATCTTGCTGTAAACATGTCTATAGGCTTTGTTGTGTTCGGCATGATCGTCGGTGCGATAGGCGCACTTATTTCAATAGGAAGATACCTGAACATGGAAGGAGGAGAGATCCTTGGCTGGTAATAAACTTATATGCACCATTGCTTCGGCAGCGGTGTTGCTCGGAACTATAGGAGTCTCGGCTTCAATATTATGTTCTGCAGATACTCTGAACGATTATCAGTCACGTCAGCAGGCACTTGAAAAGCAGGCTGCCGAATATCAGGCGCAGATAGAGAGCACATCGAGCGATATTGCAAAGCAGGAAGAGTATAAAGCTGCTTTGCAGAACAAGATCACCGTTCTGAACGAGCAGATCGTTGCAGGACGTGAGCAGATAACGGCTCTTGATAAAGACATTTCCTCACTCCAGACAGACCTTGATAAATCAAGAAGCAAGATCTCCGGCAGGATAGATAAGCTCAAGCAGCGTGTAAAGGCGCTTTATGTTTCGGGCGATACGACCTCTCTTGAGATAATTCTCGGGGCAAAGGATTTTTCGGATTTTCTTGATAAGCTTGAAGTTGTAACGTACATATCGAAATCGGATCAGGCGCTCATTTCAAGCCTGCAGGACGATATCGACGAGATAAACAGAAAGCGCAGCACGCTCAAAGAGAAGAAAACAACTCTTTCAAACGAGCAGAATAAGCTTACCGACCGTCAGAAAGAAATGCAGATGCTTATCAATGAGAACGAGAAGCTTCTTGACAATCTCAATGACGCTCAGCAGGGTGCACAGGATCATCTTGATGCAGCAAATGCCGAGATGAAGGCGATCGAAGATCAGATCACTGCTTACTTCAAGAATAAAGAGGCGCAGGAAAAAACTGCGAAGATAGCAAGCGAGGCGAAAAAGAATCTTGCCGAAGCAAGCAGCAGCTCTTCCAAAACGGAAAGCAGCACGGCAAAGCATACTATCATTCGTCAGAGTGAGCAGAATCCCTCCAACACATCGTCACAGCATGAGAGCGGTGCGTCCGCCGTTGATGATTACGACGAGGACAGCGAAGACTACTATTATGAAGACGATGAAGACAGCGATTCCGACAGCAGCAGTTCACAGGCATCAAGCTCACAGGCGCCTCAGCAGGTAGTTGAAGATACGTCCGACGGGTACGTATGGCCTGTTCCCGGACATTATACGCTTTCCAGCGTGTGGAATGAAGACAGAACGACTTACAATCACGGCGCTATCGATATTTCCGACGGCTCTATAATGAATGCTCAGGTAGTAGCGGCAGAGTCGGGCGTTGTAGTTCTTTACGACAACGAATGTGACCATAATTACGGTAAAGACGGAAGCTGCGGCTGCGGCGGCGGTTACGGCAGATACATAATGATCGACCACGGCAACGGCAAGGCTACACTTTATGCGCATATGACGGATATTGTTGTAAACGAGGGCGATTACGTTCAGAAGGGTCAGCTTGTCGGCTATGTCGGCACAACAGGCTGGTCAACAGGACCGCATCTGCATTTCGAAACACGTTTGAACGGTGAAAAGTACAACCCGATGAACGAATATCCGAATATATAAAATCAGACAGCGTCACTTGGTATGACAATTTTAACAAAATTGTTGTAAATTTGATGAAATTGTAATTTTTCTGTTGACTTTATATGTTTAATCGGGTAAAATAAAGTCGGAATTATATTTTCGCAAAGAAAAGATTAGGGAGTGTTTTTCAAAATGATGAAGAAAAAGACCACATTTGGCTTTGCTCTTGCATGCGTGCTTGTTGCAGCGGCTATCGCATTCGCAGCAGGATTCATGATCTCCGGCAGCAAGGCAAAGAAGCTCACTCAGGGCGAGATAGGCTCTGTTAACGAGCAGGTCGCAGATGTTGAAAAGGTCATTCATGATAATTACCTCGGCACTATCAACGAGGACGATCTCGTTAAGGGTATGTGCAGAGGCTACGTTGAAGGTCTCGGCGACAGCTCCGTAAAATATCTTACGGCTGCCGAGTATGCAAACTACAATAAATCCACAGCAGGCGAGACGATCGTTTACAAGAACTTCGGCAAGGGTATCGGTTATATCCAGTTCCTCGGCTTTGAAGATTCCACAAAGACTTCGTTCTCAAATGCGCTCAATGATTTCAGCGGTTCTTCCCTTTCAAAGGTAGACATGCTCGTGTTCGATCTCAGAAATTGTGCTTCGGGCGACATTGAGGTAGCAGCTCAGATCCTTGATATGCTTCTCCCCGAGGGCGAGACGATCGCCGGTGTTGACAAGAACGGCAAGAGAACTGTTCTTTACACATCGGATCAGAGCGAGATCAGCTACGATATCGCAGTTCTCGTAAACGGAAACACATCGGGTCCCGCCGAGATATTTGCTTCCACACTCAATGCTTACGGCAAGGCTGTTATCGTTGGTACAACAACGGCAGGCGACTGCGCAAAGACAGACGCAATCCAGCTCAAGTCGGGCGACTACGTTCTTATCCCGAATCTTTACTACGTTACGAAGGGTCAGCAGACTTATTCGACAACGGGCGTTGTTCCCACAAATGTTGTTGAGCTCAGCATCGCAGATCAGAAGTCTTACGATTCAGGTTCGCTTGAACTTGCTTCCGATCCTCAGTTCCTTGCAGCAGTCAAGGCACTCGGCGTAAACGATATCATCATGCCGGCAGGCTTCGGCAGCGATACTGACACAGACAAGAAGTCTTCCGACAGCGATAAGAAGTCGAGCGACAGCGATAAGTCAAGCGACTCCGATTCCGATTCAGACTCCGATAGCTCAAAGAGATCTGACTCCGATTCCGATGCAGAGGAATCTTCCGATTCCGACGAAGCACTCGATCCGCACTGGGACGACGATGATTTCTGGGCAAGCCAGCAGGGCGGCGGAAACAGAGACAACGATGGCGGCGACGGTTATTACGATGAAGACGGCGACTACGTTTACTACGATAATGACGACGGCGGTTACAACGGCGGCTACGATGATGAGGATTGGGATTGATCCCGTACAGAGTTATATTATAATGAAAACAGCGGCTCGGAAGAGTCGCTGTTCTTATAACCCCCACCAAAAAGGATAATACATTATGGAAAGACGGATTTTTGACGCACATTGTCATTATGACGATGATAAATTTGATGAGGACAGAAACGAACTGCTCTCTTCGCTTCCCGAAAAAGGTGTTTTCGCAGTTGTAACAAACGGTACCGATATAAAAACTTCGGAAACATCGCTCGAACTTGCGGAAAAGTATGACTTTGTATATGCCGCAGTAGGTATACATCCCGAAAGCACCGAAGAAACCGACATTTCGCAGATAGATAATTATATAGAAAAGATCGCAAAGCTGCTTGAGCATAAAAAAGCGGTCGCCCTCGGTGAGGCAGGACTTGATTATTACTGGGATATCCCGAAAGAGGAGCAGCATATTATATTTGAAAAGCAATTGCAGCTTGCTGCCGATATCGGGAAGCCGATCATTATTCACGACAGAGAGGCGCACGGTGATACGCTCGGATACCTTAAAAGGTATAAACCGTTCGGACTGCTTCACTGCTACAGCGGTTCGGTCGAGATGCTGAAAGAGGTTTTTCGTTACGGCGATATGATGATCTCGCTCGGCGGAACGGTGACTTTCAAAAATGCCCGTGTTCCCGTTGAGGTCGCAAAGGAAGTTCCTCTTGAAAAGCTTCTTCTTGAAACGGATGCTCCTTATCTGGCGCCTGTGCCTTTCAGAGGAAAGCGGTGCGACAGCTCGCTGATACTTCACACGGCGCAGCGCATAGGGGAGATCAGAGGAATATCAACAGAAGACGTCTTAAAATATACGCTCGAAAATGCAAGACGGTTTTATAATGTCTGAAATGACCAACGTAAGAGGTGTTGTCAGCCTCAGGATCGGAAAAATTATGGATCGGATCTCCGAAAAAACGGATTTTCGCAGTTTTCCTGCATAAAATGCGGAATGAAAGTTACAGAAAGATTACATTCTTGCCGAAAAAAACTTGGAAATTCCTGTTTTTGCCAACAAACCTTGTGCATTGTACATAAAAATAAAAGAGCAATTTCGGCACGGAAAAAACAGCAAAATATGTAACTTTTTAAAATTCCCAATTTGAACAAGGGAAAAGTTACAAGCAATTGTGCATATTTGCTATTTTTATTCCACATAAAACCTTGTGCGTTCAAATTAAGAATCTCGTGACGAAAAATAACCGTAAAAATATGAATATCTTGTAAATAATTCTTTGAATTTTATTCTATTAAGTCTGAATTATTTGTGATCAAAAATTTATTTTTAAGCGGGAATTTGAGTAAAAAATCCCTAAAAACCGCATGGTTATCGGATTTTTTGGCTTTTATCGGGCGAGAGTGCGACGAAGCTGTAATACTTTTTGTGCAGAAAAACTGTTTCTATTTTTTTTGAAATATGGTAAAATAATACTCGAAAACAGAAAGCACGCCCTGTTTCAGGGGTCAAGCTTTCGGGAAAGAGACGGTGGATACCAATGGTAGTAAAAAACAAAACACTGAAATTAGTGGTATGTATGTCTTTGATCGTTGCATTGGCAATCTCCGCTTTGAGCCTTTCGGTTCGTGCTACGTTTGAGAACACGCACAACAATTCCGGTAACCAGGCAAGCGATATCGTCAGCATAGCAGAGACTCAGGTCGGCTATGGAGAGGGATACGACGGATACACAAAGTACGGCGACTGGTACGGTCTGCCCAATGCTGACTGGTGTGCAATGTTCGTTTCGTGGTGCGGAAATCAGGCTGGTGTCAGCACGGATGCATTCCCGAGCTTTGCACTTTGCTCTGCAGGTGCCGATTGGTTCATCAATCAGGGCCGCTTCCATTATGCAGGCAGCTATCAGCCGCAGCCGGGCGACCTTATTTTCTATTCCTCTTGGGGTGACATCTATCACGTTGGACTCGTAGTAGGTTCCGATGACAGCAATGTTTACTCTATCGAGGGAAACTACAATGAGGCAGTTTGCAATGTAAGCTATCCCCTTACCTATGGCGATATTCTCGGTTACGCAACACCTGCTTACAACACAGTTGCTGCAGTAACACCCGATCCCGAGCCTGTTGTCAACGATGATGACGAGGAAGAGGAAGAGGAAGAGGAAATCGCAGCTCCCGTTGTTGAAGACGAGACAGAAGATGATGAGTACGAAGTTGACGAGATTGCTGATGACGACGAGGAAGAAGAGGTTTCTTCCAAGGCTGTTACATCGGTTGATCCTGTTAACGTAACATCCATCAAGGGCGATGTAAACTGCGATGGTGTTGTAGATTCTACAGATGCGCTCTTTATCCAGCGCTATCTCGCAGGCAAGCTCGACAGCACAAACTTCAGCTTCCTTAATGCTGATGTAGACGGTTCCGGAGAGATCGATATTGCAGATGCACTTCTTGCACTTGAAATGTCGGTAGCATAAGGTACAATATTCTGAAACAAACAATGTGCGGCAAATAAGCACAATGCAATGACAGACATACACTACTAAGAGAGATTCTCCGAGGCGTTATTGCTTCGGAGAGTTTCTTTTTCTTGCACTTACCGGTCATATTTGGCAGGCTGTAAGCAAATAAAAGTTACAAATCGTCATATTTTGATTGACAGATCTCTCAGCACTGTGATATAATCAAATTGTTTAGGACAATTATTTTGAGATAAACTGTAGAGGATTTACTTTATGGAAAAAATGAATGTACGTAAGATCGTGCTGATGTTTGCCGATGCTTTCATTGTGCTGCTCAGTGGAATTCTTACAAGCTTTTTACTGTCGTTCTTCTTGTTCTGGACTAACCCGATGTTCGGATACTCACGGCAAAGCCTTATAATCTATATGCTCATCAATGTTCTGATGTGCTTTTTCTCTCTTTACGTTTTCGGAGCATACAACAAGCTGTGGCGGTATTTTGACGCAAAGGATTATTTGTCGTGCATAGCAGGAATGCTTGTCGGCAACGGGATCACGGTGCTGCTTGCGAATGCGTTCAACGCACAGCCCAAGTGGCAGTACATAATTATTTCGTATTTTATAGGTACTGCGGGCATAATACTTTTCAGATTCATATTCAGACAGACGTTCCTTACTATCGCTGTAGACGGCAAGAAGTACCAGAAGCAGCGCACTATGATAATCGGTGCAGGCAAGGCGTGCCATATGATCCTGAATGAGATCAAGAACTCTGTAAACGACCCGAAGAATCCTGCGCACAAGTACGAGCCTGTTTGTATCGTTGACGACGACCCCGACAAGCAGGGTACGAGCATAATGGGTATCCCGATAAGAGGTACAACGAGCGAGATCACAAAATGGTGCCGCAAGGAAGCCGTTGATATAATTATCCTTGCTATCCCGTCGCTCGACGAAAAAGACAGAAAGAGAATACTCGATCTTGCTTCGGAAACGAGCTGCAAGATCAAGATAATCCCGTATCTTACACAGATGCTTGCCGACGACACAGGCAATACGCAGATCATGTCGAAGGCACAGGATATCAGAATAGAAGACCTTCTCGGCAGAGAACCTATCCGCTTTGACAGCAAGGAAGTAAAGGAGTTCATTTCCGGAAAAGTCTGCATGGTAACGGGCGGCGGCGGTTCTATCGGTTCGGAGCTTGTTCGTCAGATCTGCAAGTACGACCCTAAACAGGTTATCATCGTAGATATCTATGAAAACAACGCATATGAGATACAGCAGGAGCTGTATATGGATTATGGCAAGGAGAATGTTAACCTTGTCACGCTTATAGCCTCCGTTCGTGATTACGACAAGATGAATCTCATCTACAAGACATATCGTCCGAACATCGTGTTCCATGCGGCTGCACACAAGCACGTTCCGCTTATGGAGACAGTTCCGGAAGAGGCTGTAAAGAACAATATTTTCGGTACGTTCAACTGTGCAACGCTTGCCGAATACTACGATGTTGAAAAGTTCGTTATGATCTCCACCGATAAGGCGGTAAATCCGACGAATGTTATGGGTGCCACAAAGCGCTGCTGTGAGATGATAATCCAGTATATGGCGCAGAACTACACAAAGACAGAATTCGTAACTACTCGTTTCGGCAACGTGCTCGGCAGCAACGGTTCTGTTATCCCTCTTTTCAGACGTCAGATCGAAACAGGCAAACCTGTTACGGTCACTCACCCCGATATCATACGCTACTTTATGACGATTCCGGAGGCTGTTTCGCTCGTTCTGCAGGCAGGTTCTATGGCTCACGGCGGCGAGATATTCGTGCTTGACATGGGTGAACCTGTAAAGATCGTTACTCTTGCCGAGAATCTTATCAGAATGTACGGTAAAGTGCCGTATCAGGATGTAGAGATAAAATTCACAGGACTTCGTCCCGGTGAGAAGCTTTTTGAAGAGCTTCTTATGGATGAGGAGGGCTTGTCCGAGACCGATAATAAGAAGATATTCATCGGAAATCAGATAAAGCTCGAACCCGAAAAGTTCTTAGGCGAGCTTCAGGAGCTTAAAGAAGCCGCAACGTCAAATGACAGTGACCTTACGCTGAAGCTTCTTTCGCAGATAGTGCCTACGTTCGACCACAAGCTCAACAAGGACGGCAGCGCTACGGAACAGGAAGAGGCTCACAGAAAAAAGGAACAGGAAAAGGCGGCACAGCGCACGGAAATAAAGAAAAGCGCAGACAATAAGCCGAAGCCGAAAAAGAAGAAGAAAAACAAATAAATTCATATATGCACTTCAACGATTATCAATTGTCCATTGTTATGCTTCGTTGTTTTTATGGTGTATGTGCAGAATATGATTGATACCCAAAAAAGAATTATTAAGACCGCAGGAGGAAATAATTATGTGCGGAATAGTTGGTTATGTCGGACACAGAGACGCATCCGATGTTTTGGTAAGCGCACTTAAGCGCCTGGAATACAGGGGTTATGATTCGGCAGGTATTGCCGTATTTGATGAAGGGGCAATTTCCGTTGCAAAGTCCAAGGGAAAGCTCAAAGATCTTGAAGACAAGATGGCAAATGAGGGCAAGCCGAAGGGTACAGCAGGTATCGGCCACACACGATGGGCAACTCATGGAGAGCCTTCCGACATCAACTCGCACCCCCACAGCGGCGCTAAGGTAACGCTCGTTCACAACGGCATTATCGAAAACTATAAGGAGCTCAAAGAGTTCCTCATCAAAGACGGAAGAACATTCCTGAGCGACACCGACACAGAGGTAGTGGCTCAGCTTCTCGATCATTACTATAACTATATCAGCGACCCCGTTAAGGCTATCATCAGAACGACACAGGATCTCAGAGGCAGCTTTGCTCTCGGCATCGTGTTTGCTGATTTCCCCGATACTGTATTTGCCGTAAGACGTGAAAGCCCGCTTATTATCGGCGTAGGCAAAGACGAGAACTTTATTGCTTCCGACGTTCCGGCTATCATCAAGTATACGAAAGACTACTACCTTCTTGAGCATGACGAGATCGCAGTTCTCTCTCATGACGGCGTAAAGGTATACGATTCGCACTATCAGCCCGTTGTTAAGGTGCTGAAAACTGCCGATTGGGATATCGACGCAGTAGGCAAGGGCGGTTATCCGCACTATATGATAAAAGAGATCAACGAGCAGCCGACTGCTATCAATAATACGGTTCTTCCCCGTATCACAGACGGTATGCCGAACCTTGAAGAGTGCAATATCAATCCCGAGGTGCTCAGAAAGATCAGAAATATCTTCATCGTGGCATGCGGTACCGCAATGCACTCCGGTATGGTAGGCAAGTATGTAATGGAGGAGATCGCACGCACTCACGTTACTGTTGATATCGCAAGCGAATTCCGCTACAGAAACCCGATCATCGGCGAGGGCGACCTTATCATCATCGTATCTCAGAGCGGTGAAACGGCAGACAGCCTTGCTGCTATGCGTCTTGCCAAGAAGAAGGGCGCAAAGACGCTCGCTATAGTAAACGCTATGGGCAGCACCATCGCCCGTGAAGCAGATATGCTCATCTATACGCACGCAGGCCCCGAGATCTCGGTAGCTTCCACAAAGGCGTATATGGTGCAGCTTTCCGTAATGTACCTCTTTGCGTTCCAGCTTGCTTACGCAAAGGGCACTATCGATGAGGAAAAGTATAAGTACTACACATCAAAGCTGCTTGAAACACCCGATATGGTAAAGCAGACTATCGACAGCACTACAGAGATCGCTCAGAAGATCTCGACAAAGCTCATCACGGCAGACAGCCTTCTTTACATCGGCAGAGGCCTTGACTATGCGCTCAGCATGGAGGGCAGCCTTAAACTGAAGGAGATATCCTATATCCACTCCGAGAGCTACGCAGCAGGTGAGCTCAAGCACGGCACGATCTCGCTCATTACGGAGGATATGCCCGTTATCGCAGTTGCAACACAGTCCGCTCTTTATGAAAAGACCGTCAGCAACATCAAAGAGGTAAAGGCAAGAGGCGCAAAGGTGATCATGATCTGCAAGGAAACGGACGATGTTCCGGCAGATGTTGCCGATTACGTTCTCAAAGTACCTGCATTTGAAGAGATACTTCTCCCGATGCTCGTATGCGTTCCGCTCCAGCTTATCGCATACTATACGGCTGTACAGAGAGGAAACGATGTAGACCAGCCGAGAAACCTTGCGAAGAGCGTAACGGTAGAGTGATTTTTGCCAAGCTTTTTCACGCAAACAACGCTTTTATAATTGACAATTGACAATGGATAATTGACAATTATGGAATTCGCCTGCGGCGAGTTGGATTGTATTAGTTTTAGCAAAGACATATTTCAATTTGCCGGAGAGAGATAACTATTAAATCAGAACAACTAATATAAAATCAGGAGCGAAGCGACTCCGCAATTGTCCATTATCAATTGTCAATTGATATAGTGTTGCATCAAACAAATTAATCAACATACCTTACGGCTGCCGAATGTTCGGCGGCCGTTTTTCGTTGTTAAAAAAAGAAAAAATAAACACTATAAGATATTAAAAAGCTGTAACATATGGCAAAATGCCTATTGAAAAAATTCCCGTATAATGTTATAATCATTTCGTTTATGATTACATTTATAAGCGGAGGTGCGTTTGCCGCCGAAGAGGTCAGCAGTCGGCGGAGTTGGCAGATAAGCTGCGGCTCATTTGTCAAAGATATGGGGTTTGACGTGTCTCCGAGAATATATTCTTTAATTAAAATATTAAGTAAAGAGAAGGATGTGGTTTTTTTAAATGAGATTTTTTAAGGATTTCAAAAGATTTTTCAACTATGTAGTTTTCGCAGCAAAAGCGGAGATCAACTCGGAGGTAGCAGACTCGTTTCTGAGCTGGCTTTGGTGGTTCCTTGATCCGCTGCTTTATATGTTCGTTTATTCGTTCATTACAGTTATCGTGTTCGATAACAAAATGAAAGCTTTCCCGGTTTTTGTATTTCTCGGACTCAATACATGGACGTTTTTCTCAAAAACTGTCAAATCGAGCGTAAAGCTCGTTGCAGCTAAGAAAAATATCGTCACAAAGGTATATGTTCCGAAGCATATGTTTGTTTTGGAGAAGATAGGTGTTTACGGCTTCAAAATGGTCGTTGCAAATCTTCTTGTAGTTATCACGATGATAGGCTATAAAGTGCCTCTCACGTGGAGATTCCTGTGGATAATCCCGATAACCATCGTTCTTATTATAGTTACGTTCGGCGTCAGCACAATAATAATGCACTTCGGCGTATTTGTTGAAGACCTGCTCAACGTCGTAACGGTTGTTCTCCAGCTTGGTTTCTACATTTCCGGTATATTCTACAGCATTGAGACTATCGGAACCAAATACGGTTTTGTCACAGAACTCAAGGGCAAGATCGATGCGCCGTATGACCAGCTGCTTGTAAAGCTCAATCCGTTGGCGCTGCTTATTTCCGATCTCAGAAGAGTTATTCTCTGCAATCAGGATCCGCACTGGGTAATGCTTCTTATCTGGACAGGCGTAGGATTGATCGCATCGTGGATCGGTGTTACAATAATCTATAAATTCGAGAACAGTTATGTAAAGGTGATTTGATAATGTCAGATATTACAGAAAATGCAATTACGGTGTCTGATGTTAAGATCAGATACAGAATGTTTAAGAAGATCTCGCTGCTCAAAACGATCCTTGCACCGTACAAGTACAAGAAAACAGAGCTTTTCGAGGCTGTAAAGGGCGTAAGCTTTGAGGTGCCTAAGGGTCAGATCCTCGGTATCGTCGGCAAGAACGGCAGCGGTAAGTCCACTTTATTGAAGGCTATCGCAGGTATTTTCTCACCCGACGAGGGTACTATCGACCTGCACGGTCATTCCGTTTCACTGCTTTCCATCGGCGTAGGCTTCCAGCCTAAGCTCAGCGGCAGGGAGAATATCTATCTCTCCGGTCTGCTGCTTGGATTCAGCAGAGAAAAGATCAACGAAAAGATCGACGAGATCATCGAGTTTTCAGAGCTTGGCGACTTCATCGAGCGCCCCGTAAAGACGTATTCGAGCGGTATGTACTCGAAGCTTGCGTTCTCTATTACGGCTATTCTTGAAACAGAGATAATGCTCATTGACGAGGTTCTTTCCGTCGGCGACGTTAAGTTCAAGAAAAAGAGCTACGAGAAGATGAGAAGCCTCATCACAAATACAGACAGAACGGTCGTTATCGTTTCGCACAGCAGCGAGACGCTCAGCAGCCTTTGCGATACTATCCTCTGGCTGCATGACGGCGAGGTTAAGATGCAGGGCAGCTGTGAAGAGGTTCTGCCTAAGTACGAAGAGTTCATGTCGTAAGATCTGATATGAAGAGATTTTTTGAAAAATTCAAAGGCGTAAAGCCTATAGATGTGCTGCATATATTCCTGTTTGTCGCAGCGCTGCCGATAGCGCTTGTCTACAAGCTTTTCAGGCGTGACCTGTGGCTCATATGCGATAACGGAGCGGAAGCGTCAGACAACGGCTACTGGCTTTACGAGTACATTCGCCGTGAACATCCCGAGCAGGATTGTCTCTATGCCGTAAACAAGAACAGCCGTGACCGTGACAAGGTGGCAGCTTTAGGCAACCCCGTCAACTACGGAAGCTTTCTTCACTGGATACTGTATCTTACAGCAAAGGTGAACATCAGCTCGCAAAAGGGCGGCAAGCCGAATTATGCGGTGTGCTATCTGCTTGAGGTGTACGGTATACTTCGCAACAAGCGTGTTTTTTTGCAGCACGGCGTTATACTTACAGATATAGAATTTCTGTATTACGAAAATACAAAAATGGATATGTTCGTCACAAGCACTTATCGTGAGTGGGAATATGTCAACAGTCATTACGGTTATCCCGAGGGTGTCGTTCAGCTCCTCGGGCTGACTCGTTTTGACAGACTGCACGATTTTGAAACAGTTCCGAAGCAGATACTCATAATGCCGACATGGCGTGAGTGGCTCGGCGAAGGCTCTCTCGTTAAAAATATCGAGAAAGACAAGGAAAACTTCGTTTCAAGCGACTATTACAAGCGTTGGAGCGCCGTTATAAAGAGCGATCGCCTGCGTGAGATCTGCGAAAAGTACGGCTGCACCGTTATGTTTTGTCCGCACCGTGACACACAGCGTTTTCTTTCCTGCTTTGAAACGGATAACCCGTATCTTACCGTGTGCGACTACGATCATTTCAACGTGCAGGAGCTTCTGAAAAGCTCGGCGTTTATGATAACCGACTTTTCAAGCGTGCAGATAGATTTCGCATATATGAAAAAGCCGCTTGCATACTTCCATTTTGATTATAAGGAGTATACGGAGCATCACTATCATATGGGCTACTACAGCTACGAAAAAGACGGCTTCGGCCCTGCTTTCTCAGATGAGAACGAGCTTCTTTCGTATGTCGAACAGGCAGCGGCAAATAATTTTGTAAACGACGAAAAATACCTCAACCGCCACAGCGAGTTCTTTACACTGTACGATACGGACAACTGTAAGAGGAACTATGAGGCGATAAAAGAGAGATACAGATCAATTGACAATTGATAATTGACAGTTGACAATTGCGGAAGCGCTGTGCGCTTATTTTATATAATATTCTATAAATGAACATTGATAAATGCGAAAAGGATATACCTGAAATAATATATTATCAGGAGCGAAGCGACTCCGAAATTGTCCATTATCCATTGTCAATTGTCAATTAAAATGTAGTAAAGAATGTACGATCAAGGGGAACATATGAGCGGCAAGGTTGATTTTGTTATAATTTGGGTAGACGGCAATGATAAGCAGTGGCGTGCCGAAAAGGCAAAGTATGACGGCAGTGTCACGGGGCCTTCCGATAGCGAGGTGCGTTACCGTGACTGGGATAATCTGCGTTATTGGTTTCGTGGAGTAGAGCAGTTTGCTCCGTGGGTGAATAAGATACATTTCGTCACATGGGGACATCTTCCCGAGTGGCTCGATACTTCAAACCCGAAACTCAATATCGTCAACCATAAGGATTATATACCCGAAAAGTACCTGCCGACGTTCTCTTCGCATACGATAGAGCTTAATCTGCATCGCATAAAGGGTCTTTCGGAGCAGTTTGTCTATTTCAACGACGACATGTTCATAACTGCCCCGACAAAAGAGAGCGATTTCTTCAAAGACGGCAAGCCGCTCGATACGTTTGCTCTCGACTGCATCTGCTTCCAGTCTGACAGCGCAGGCTTTTTCAACGGCGCAGACGTTACCGTTGTGAACGACCATTTCAGCAAAGACGAAGCGCTCAAGCGTGATTTCACGAAATGGTTCAACCCGAAAAACAGATTTAAAAATATCCTGCGGACGGTGCTGCTTATGCCGTGGCACTGGTTCCCGGGATTCTACTATCAGCACACGCCGAACAGCTTTCTGAAATCAACATACGAAGAAGTATGGGAGAAAGAATCGGAAAAGCTCGATAAAACGTGCAGCCATAAATTCCGTCAGGAGGGCGACGTCAACCAGTGGGTAATGAAGTTCTGGCAGTTGGCATCGGGCAATTTCATCGTAAGAAAAGACAGCTTTGCTTTGTGCTACCATCTCAAAGAGTACAACTACGAAAAGCTGCTAAAAGATATCCCGTCAAAAAAGCACTGCATGATCTGCATAAACGATACGGCAGAGACGTATGATTTTGAAACAAAAAAGGAAGCCGTAAAGGCAGCCTTTGAAAAGCTTTTGCCGGAAAGATCAAGCTTTGAAAAAAACTGACCTTTATTTGAGTGTGGAGTTTTATAAATTGAAAATTGAAAATGGAAAATTGCGGAGTCGCTGCGCTCCTGTTTTTGTATCAGTGTTTTCAAACTCAATAGTTCTCTCACAGCAGCGAATACAAAGTATGGCTTTGTGAGGATAGATCAACTCGCCGCAGGCGAGTTCCGGAATTTTCCATTTTCAATTAATAAAAAACGGCTTATCGCCGATACGAAAGCGAGGATAGCGCATAATGTCGAAGAAAAAGAAAAAGCGCACCGATAATAAACCGAATCAGACAGTCCAAAGCGCAGAGGTAGTTTCCGAAAATCAGGAGGCTGCGGCTGCGGAAACAGTCGAGGCAGAAAAAGCCGAAACAAAGGCTGAAAAAACCGAAAGCGCCGAAGGAAAAAAGGCGTCAAAGGGTAAGCCTGCAAGAACTGTAAGAACGATACAGTTTGAAAACAAAATGAGCGAAACGAAGATCTTTCTGATCTTGTCGTTTTTGGTGCCGTTCCTTATCATGGGCTTTATGTTCGCAAGAGCGAAGATACACCCGTTCGGCGACAGACAGGTGCTTTACTCCGACTGCAAGCAGCAGTATCTTCCTTTCCTTAAAGAGTTTCAGCGAAAGCTGAAAAGCGGCGACTCGATGTACTACACCTGGCACAGCGGAATGGGAACAAATTTCCTTGCCATGATAGGCTACTATATATCAAGTCCGCTCAATCTTTTAACGCTCATTGTGCCTGCTAAGTATATCCGTGAGGCACTTGCCGTATTTATTATGATAAAGGTAGGCTGTGCAAGCCTCTTTACGGCGATCTTCCTTAAACACGTTTACCGCAGAAACGATATCTCTCTCGTAGCTTTCGGCTGCTGCTATGCGTTCTGCGACTTCATAATGGGTTACTACTGGAACACGATCTGGCTCGACAGCGTGGCGCTTCTGCCACTCGTAGCGCTCGGTGTTTACTGTGTAGTAAATGAGCGCAAATATAAGCTGTATGTCATATCTCTTGCGCTTGCGTTCCTTTCAAGCTACTACATCGGCTATATGATATGCGTATTCGTCGTTCTGTGGTTCATAGTTCAGAACGTTATCAAGAAGTTCAAGCTTGAAGATTTCTGCGCCGATATTCTCAGAATGGCTCTCTATTCGGGAATTGCTCTTGCAATGACGCTGCCTGTGACGTTCGTTTCGTATGTGCAGCTTTCAAATACGGTCGGCACAGACGACAGCTTCCCCGATAAGCTTGAATTCTACAACAACTTCATGGAGCTGCTTTCAAATCTTTTCAGCTTCCATGAGCCTACTACGATGGAAGGTCTGCCGAATATCGGCACGGGCGTTTTCTGCATTCTTATGCTTGTCATCTTTATCCGCTCAAAGGATATACTTCGCTCGGAAAAGATCTCTATGCTTGTGCTTCTCGGCTTCCTCTTTGTGAGCCTTAACGTAAATTCGCTCGATTACATCTGGCACGGCTTCCATTTCCCGAACCTTATCCCTTACAGATTTGCGTTCCTGTTCAGCTTTACTTTCGTTGTTATCGCATACAGAGCGTTTACGGTCTTTGCTCAGATAGACAAAAAAGATATCATCGGCATGTGCATAATCACTATTATTATGGTTTGCATAACGGTATTCTATCTCGACAGAAAGGCTATCATCGGCAGCCTTATCGTTGCGGCTGTTTATATCATCTTCATGACGCTTTACGAGCTTGATCTTCTCACTCGTGGTATGCTTATAATGTTCACAAGCCTTGTTATCATCGCAGAGATGTGCTTCCAGGCAAGCATTGGCGTCAATACTGTAGGCACAACGTCCTATAATGATTATCCCGCAAAAGAAGAAGAGGTAACTGAGCTTCTTAAATATGCAGAAAAGCAGAGCGGAGATGATCTTTACAGAATAGACCAGACAACATATTCAACCAAAAACGACGGTATGATATACGGCTACAACAGCGCAGGCCAGTTCTCTTCAACGTCATACAAAACTCTTATAGATTTTACTGCTGATTTCGGTATCATCTCAAAGAGAAGTTCGTTCCAGTATATGCTGACATCGCCCGTTATCTCAATGCTCCTGAATGAAAAGTATATCATCGCAAGAGACGGCTATACGGCAGACGAAAGCTCCCTTACACAGGTACAGAAGGCTTCCGATAATGAGGCTGCTCTCTTTGAAAACAAGTATTATCTCCCGATCGGATATATGGCGGATAATTCTGTCATGGATGCCGACCTCGATCAGCCTACAGTGTTTGAAGCTCAGAACGAAGTTTTCAGAAAGCTTACAGGCGTTGACGACGATGTTTATACGCTGCTTTCACCTTCGGCATTTAACTGCAAGAATATTGAGCATGAAAAGGAATCGGACGGTCTGTTCCTTTATACGATCACAGACGGCGAAAGCTCGGGCGAGATAAAAATAACATACACCGCCACAAAATCGGGTATGCTTTATGCCTGGACTAATATCAAGTCGAGCGATGATGTTCATGTAAAGAGTGCGAATATCAATCATTCCTACAAAGTCGAAGCTCAGCGTTATATATTCCCGATCGGATATTACAAGAAAGGCGAAGTTGCCGTGATCTCAGTTGACGCCGAGAAGCGAGGCAACAACAGGATCTGCGTTGCTCAGCTCAATGATGAAGTAATGGAGAAAGGCTATGCCGCTCTTAATGACGAAACACTTTCCGTTACAAATCACGGAAGCTCCGTTATAGAGGGCAAGATCAACGTCAATGAAGACGGACTCTTTATGACTTCCGTTCCGTATGAAAAGGGCTGGAAGCTCTATGTAGACGGCAATGCGGTCGATACAAAGGAAGTTCTCGGCGCATTTACAGGTGCAGACCTTACAAAGGGCGAGCACACGATAAAGCTCACATACAAGCCGGAGGGCTTTACAGTAGGCTTGATAGCCGGAATAGCTGCGCTGCTGCTTTTCATTTTCCTTTGGGTAAACGATTCGCTAAAAGCAAAAGGCAAAGAGCTTGTCAAATTTATCTGAGAATCGGTAACACTTAGCAGAACGCATGTCGTCATCGACTGACTTATGCAATGGAAAATGGAAAAATATGGAACTTGCCTGCGGCAAATCTGACGGCGCAATATTGGCACTCGATTTAATCAGTGCTTCCATATAAAATCAAGCGGCGCAGCCGCTTCCGCAATTTTCCATTTTCAATTTTCAATTTAAAAAAGGGGGGGATACAAATGGATATGATATCTATCGTAGTTCCGTGCTACAATGAAGAGGAATCAATGCCGAAGTTTTACGAAGAGGTCATAAAGGTGACTTCACAAATGAATATAGAACTTGAGATAATTTTTGTTGACGACGGCTCGAAGGATAAAACTCTTGATGTAGCCAAAAAGCTTCATGAGCAAGATACGAAGGTTCGTTTCATTTCGTTCTCCCGTAATTTCGGCAAAGAAGCAGGAATGCTTGCGGGTCTGGAAGCGGCAAAAGGCGATTATGTCGCCGTTATGGACGCAGATCTCCAGGACCCCCCGTCGCTGCTGCCGGAAATGTATGAAGCTGTGACAACGGGCGGTTACGACTGCGCCGCTACAAGGCGAACCACACGAAAGGGCGAGCCGCCGATACGTTCGTTCTTTGCACGCATGTTCTACAGGATAATCAACAGGATAAGCGACGCCGATATTGTAGACGGTGCCCGTGATTTCCGCCTTATGAGCCGCAAAATGGTTGACGCTGTGCTGTCGCTTGGTGAGTACAACCGTTTTTCAAAGGGCATTTTCGGCTGGGTAGGTTTCAAAACGAAGTGGCTTGAATACGTCAACGTTGAGCGTGTGGCAGGCGAAACGAAGTGGTCTTTCTGGAAGCTTTTCAAGTATTCTATGGAGGGCATAATGGCGTTTTCAACAACGCCGCTGTACATCACTTCCGCTATGGGCTTTATTGTTTGTATCGTGGCGTTCATCATGGCATGCTTCTATGCGGTAAAGGCGCTTATATTCGGCGATCCTGCGGCAGGCTTCCCGACTATGGTTTGTATAATGCTTTTCCTCGGCGGAATACAGCTTGTGGGTATCGGTGTTGTGGGAATGTACTTATCGAAAACGTATCTTGAAACGAAGCACAGACCCATTTATATCGTCCGTGAAACGGAAGAAGACATAAAAAAATAGATCATTAATTATCTCCCGGACTTTTTGTTCGGGAGTTTTTTTAGTGCGGAGTGTGGAGCTGCGGTAACGCTCATTTTGTTTGCTCGGCGAATAGTGCGGTGTTGCCTTATACTAAAATTCAATAAAACACTCTAATCCTTTTCGGTCTAATTTCCGCAATACTGCGTCATCAGGCTTGAAATACGACAGTATTCCGGCGCCTTCTTCCATGTCTTGCGAAAATTATCCTCGAAAATCCTTTAAAGGTTTTAATTGATAAATATTTTTTGTAACGTGAATATCTACATATTTGTCGGTCATGATGCTTTGAAGTTCGTTTGAAAAAACAACAAAAAATTAACAAAAAAGTTTCAGTATTGATTGAAATTGAAAACATTATGTGTTATTATAGTATACGGAGAAGAGGAAGGTCTTTTCCTGTGTTTTTTGATTTTTTCTGCCTTTGCCGGTGTCGGACAGGCGGAAGTTTTGGGTGTTGTAAAAACAGAAAACAAAGGGAGCATGTAAATGAGCAGCTATCAGACAAAAAGCAGATCAATGCCGAAGAACAGAGCTTCGGTGAATAAAAAGAAAAAAAGACGTGCAAAGCATGCAGCGAGCGGAACTGCCGCAGGTATCATCGCATTTGTGGTGGTTCTTGTAGTGGTGCTTGGCGGTTACGGTGCGGCAGGTTTTTATTTTTCGCAGCATTTCCTTCCCGGCACTACAATAAACGGTTCGGACGTGTCGCTGATGACTCTCGATCAGGGCAGACAGGTAGTTGAAGATTCAGTTCGATCGTATAAGCTCACGCTCGTTGAGCAGGATTTCAAGAAAGAGGTAATCGATGGCAGCGAGATAGGTCTTACCGCCACGGCGTCCGATAATTTCAATAATCTTCTCGACATGCAGACGGGTCTTATGTGGCTTATGAACATGTTTGAGAGCAAAAAGATCGCAGTAGATGAGTCTATGGTCGATTACAGTTACGATGAGGAGCTTCTTTCCGAGATGGTAGATTCGCTTGACTGCGTGTCTCCGCAGTATCCTATCGAGGCTAAAAACGCCGAGATCGTGCTCATAGACGGAAAATTCAGAATATCTCCCGAATCGGTGGGAAATATTGCTCACCGTGACGAGCTTGAAGAGAAGATTATCGAAGCTATCGAATCACAGCATGATAAGCTCGATCTTGAAGAAGAGGGTCTGTACGATCTGCCCGAAATACACTCCGACGATCCTTCATTACAGGAGCAGAAGGCGCTTTACGACGAGATGAACGATCTCGTTATCACGCTCAAATTCGGTCAGAAAACAGTTCCGATCGATGTCAACACTACGGCAGGCTGGCTCAAAACGGGCAAGAACGCCGACGGTTCTTATAGGATCAATCTTATAACTGACAATATCAAATCATACGTGAAAACACTTGCGGAAACTTACGATACATACGACAAAACGAAGTTTTTCAACTCTCACGCAGGCAACGTTGTTGAGATCACAACGGGTGACTACGGATGGATGCTCGATCAGGAGTATGCTGTTGATATGATAAAGGGCTACCTTCTTAACCGTGAAAGCCCCACTATCGACCTTACCGACAACAGTGAAGAGAGCAACAAGTGGTGGTACAGAAAGGCTGTTTTCTACGACACGGAGGGCGCTGGCTACTACGGCAACACATACGCCGAGGTAAGCGTTGCAGAGCAGCATATGTGGATGTATCAGGACGGTGCTGTTGTTTATGAATCGGATGTTGTAACAGGCAACCCGAATCTCGGCAACTCAACTCCGATGGGAGCATTCAGGATCCGCTATCATCAGGCGCCTGCAACACTGAGAGGCCCCGGCTACGAAACACAGGTAGCATACTGGATGGTATTTGCAGACGACGTAGGCTTCCACGACGCTACATGGCAGCCGTATTTCGGCGGTTCGCTCTATCTTTCCAACGGTTCGCACGGCTGTGTAAACCTACCGCTCAACAAAGCAGCAGAGCTTTACGAGCTTGTCTACGACGGAATGCCGGTGTTCGTTTACTGATTTTCTTTGAAAATCAGTAAACAATGGAAAATTCCACTTGCCGGCTTCTGTAACCGTAATTGTACAAAGTTTTGCAATTCTTCGGGCTTTTGTGAGTGATCGTTGTGGAAAAATAAAGCTTGATATTTCCATTGAAAAGTGGTAAAATAATTACAGTAAATATTCTAAAGTAAGGAGTGGGTCAAAAAACCCGCTCCTTTGTATTTATCGGAGGGATATTATGGCAAAGAAAAAGGGCGGCAATACCGTTGAGAGCGTAACTGCTCTTGTAAAGCCGATAGTCGAGGGCTTCGGCTTGCAGCTTTGGGACGTTCGCCTGGTCAAAGAGGGTGCGCTCATGTATCTGCGCATTTTTATCGATAAGGAAGAGGGCATCACGATCGAAGACTGCGAAACGGTCAGCCGTGCTATCGATGCGCCGCTTGATGAGCTTGATCCGGTAGACGGCGAGTATACGCTTGAAGTCTGTTCACCCGGCGTTGAGCGTGAGCTTGTCAGAGACGAGCATTTCGAGCAGTTCATCGGTGCGGACGTTATGGTAAAAATGATCCGCCCGATAGAGGGGATAGGCAGAGAATTCTGCGGAAAGCTCAAGGCTTACAATAAGCCCGACATAACAATAGAGGATCACAGCGGCGAAAATGAGGTCACATTCTCGAAAAAAGAAGCGGTCTACGTTAAGCTTGATGATTTTGACTAACAGCTAAAGGAACAGCATATTGCTGTGTACATACAGAAAGGATTGATCGAAAAAATGGCTAAAAAGAAAACAGCTGACAGGCAGGAAGATATTAAGGATATGTTCGCTGCGATGCAGGAACTTGAAAAAACAAAGGGTATCCCGGTAGAAGTTCTTCTTGAAAACGTTCAGCGTTCCATCGAAAAGGCTTGCAAGAGCAATTACAACAATGACGATGTTGCGTTCAACGTAGACATCGAAAACGGTATTTTTGAGGCATTCATCAGAAAGACTGTAGTAGAAGAGGTAACAGACCCCAACCGTGAGATCGAGTATCATGATGCACTTGCTATCGATTCACATGTTGATATCGGCGAGAAGGTAAAGATCCCGATCAATACAAAGAATCTCGGCCGTATCTCCGTTCAGAACGCAAGAAGCGTTATCCGTCAGGGCATTCGTGACAAGGAGCGTGAGATCACTCTCGACGAGTTCAGAAAGAAGAGCAAGGAGATCGTTACGGCTCTCGTTGAGAACATCGATCCCGAGACAGGCAATGCAACTATCCGCATCGGCAAGTCTATCGCAACTCTTCCGAAGTCCGAGCAGGTAGGTATCGACAATCTCAAAGAGGGCGACAGCGTAAAGGTATATATCGCTGAGGTAAGAGAGAACGATCCGAACAGCCAGCAGAAGAAAAAGTCAAGAGGTCCGAGAGCTGTTATCAGCCGTACAAGCAACGACTTCGTAAAGAGACTTTTCGAGCTTGAAGTTCCCGAGATCTTCGACGGCACTGTTGAGATCGTAGCTATCGCCCGTGAGGCAGGCTCAAGAACGAAGATCGCCGTTCAGAGCAAGAACCCGAACGTAGACTCCGTAGGTGCATGTATCGGTACAAGAGGTATCCGTGTTGCCAAGATCGTTGAAGAGCTCGGCGGCGAGAAGATTGATATCGTAGAGTACAAGGAAGATCCCGCACAGTTCATCTCAACGGCTCTGTCTCCTGCTTCCGTTGTCAGCGTTGTTCTCAACGACGAGGAGACAAACGAGTGGCGTGTTACCGTTCCCGACAGTCAGCTTTCACTTGCTATCGGCAACAAGGGTCAGAACGCAAGACTTGCGGCTCGTCTTACAGGCTGCAAGATCGATATCCGTCCCGAGAGCGGCTTCTACGGTGAACCCGATGAGGACGAAGCTATCCTTGCCGATGACAGCGAAGAGATCGTTATGAATGACGATGAAGTAATGACGGATGATCAGCCTGCTGAGGGCAATTCCGAAGAGTGATAAAACGAGAGGCGGAATGACGTTGGTTAACAAAAAGGTACCGTTGAGAAAATGCAGCGGATGCGGCGAAAAAAAGCCGAAGCGTGAGCTTATCAGAGTGGTAAGAGCGCCGAGCGAGGGTGAGGCGGAGGAAACGGCAAAAAAGGGCGAAATATCGCTTGACCCCACCGGCAAGAAGCCCGGCAGAGGGGCGTATATATGCCAGAACGCCGAGTGCCTGAGGCTTGCAAGAAAAGCCCGCCGATTTGAAAAATCGTTTTCCTGCCGTATTCCCGACAGCATTTACGACAGCCTGGAAGAGGAGCTGAAAGCAGATGAACAGTAATACACTCGGCTTTCTGGGGCTTCTTCGGAAAGCAGGAAAAATAACTATCGGGTGCGACCCCGTGTGCGACAGCGTATCGTCGGGCAGATCGGGGCTTGTACTTATGGCGGAGGATATCTCGCCGAATACAAAGAAAACGGTGCTTAAACGCTGCGTGTCATATCCCGTGCATATCTATATAATAAAATGCACGAAAGAAGAGCTTACTTTTGCTCTGGGAAGACAGACGGCAGTCATTTCCGTTGACGATGAAAAGGCAGCTTCGGCAATTTTGCAGAAGCTTGCCGATGAGAAGGAGGAATGTCACTATGATGATAAAATATAAGCTCAGTGAGGTCGCAAAGGATCTCGGCATGGCGCCTAAGGATGTGGCAGCAGTGCTTTTTGAGCATTCAGGAGCAGGCGCAAAAAAGAAAAGCTCGCAGTCTTCACTTACGGAAGACGAGCTGAACATAATTTTTGAGGCTTTGACAAGAAAGAACACTGTAGAGGATATCGACGCATATCTTGCAGGCGGTCAGAAAACAGAAGAGCAGGAGCAGAGCGCACCCGAGGAGAAAACTGCCGATGCTCCGAAAGCCGTGGAAGAGCCTGCAAAGACAGAGAAAAAGCCGAAGGATAAGCAGGAGAAGAAGCCTGCTTCCGATAAGCCTGCAAAGCAGGACAATCAGGCTGCAAAGAAGGACAAGAAGGACAACCGCAAGCAGAATGATAAGCCTGCCGACAACAAGCCTGCTAAGCAGGAGAAGAAGCCTGCGCAGTCTCAGCAGCCGTCCGCTCAGACACAGCCTTCCTCCGAGGAGAGCAAGAGCGACAGAAGACGTGTTATCGACACAAGAGCTGCTGTTGTTGACGTTGAGCGCTATAACGAAAAGTACGACAACCTTGCAAGCGAGAAGATGAAGCGCTCCGACTCTACTGTAAGCAAGCAGAAGATCAATCAGAAGTCTCAGCGCAGAGGCAAGCCGAGAAACTCCCGTAAGGAAACGGAGCAGGAGCGTCTCAAGAGGATCGCAGCGGAGAGAAAGAGCAAGTCTATCACTGTAAGCATTCCCGACGAGATCGTAGTTTCCGAGCTTGCAAGCCGTCTTCGTGTTACGGCAAACGAGCTTGTCAAGACTCTCTTTATGATGGGTCAAATGGCAACTGTCAACGATGTTATCGATTTCGATACAGCATCTCTTGCAGCTATGGAGCTTCACGCTAAGGTTGAGCACGAGGTCGAAGTACCGATCGAAGAGCAGATCATAGACGACAGCGAAGATACGGATGACAACCTCCAGGAGCGTGCGCCCGTAGTAGTTGTTATGGGTCACGTTGACCACGGTAAAACATCGCTTCTTGACGCTATCCGTGAGGAAAACGTAACAGCTACAGAGGCAGGCGGAATCACGCAGCATATCGGTGCGTACAGAGCAAGGATCAATGACAGAGAGATCACATTCCTTGATACTCCCGGTCATGAGGCGTTCACAACGATGCGTGCAAGAGGTGCGCAGGTAACAGATATCGCAGTTCTCGTTGTAGCGGCAGACGACGGTATCATGCCGCAGACTGTAGAGGCTATCAACCATGCAAGAGCTGCCGAGGTTTCCATTATCGTTGCTATCAATAAGATAGATAAAGACGGCGCAGATATTGACCGTGTCAAGACACAGCTCACAGAGTACAATATCGTTCCCGAAGAGTGGGGCGGCGACGTTCCGTGTATCCCCGTTTCCGCAAAGAAGAAGCAGGGTATCGACGATCTTCTTGAAATGATCCTCCTCGTTGCAGATATGAAAGAGCTTAAAGCTAACCCCGACAGAGCCGCAAAGGGTACTGTTATCGAGGCGAAGCTTGATAAGGGCAGAGGCCCTGTTGCTACCGTGCTTGTACAGAACGGTACGCTCAATGTAGGCGATATCGTAGTTGCAGGTACATCTGTCGGACGTGTAAGAGCAATGACAGACTACAGAGGCAGACGTGTCGAGTCGGCAGCTCCGTCTTATCCCGTTGAGATCACCGGTCTTGATGATGTTCCCTCCGGCGGCGATATTTTCAACGCAGTAACGGACGAGCGCCTTGCAAGAGAGCTTGTTGAGCAGAGAAAGGCAAAGGCTAAGGAAGATCAGTTCAATGCAATGCGTCCGAAGGCTGTTACGCTCGAAAACCTCTTCGATCAGATGCAGCAGGGCGAGATGAAGGAACTCCAGATCATCGTTAAGGCTGACGTTCAGGGCTCCGTTGAGGCTGTTACTCAGTCGCTTCTCAAGCTTACAAACGATGAAGTACGTATCAACGTTATTCACGGTGCGGTGGGTGCCGTAAACGAGTCCGACGTAATGCTCGCTTCCGCTTCCGGTGCTATCATTGTAGGCTTCAACGTTCGTCCCGACGCTGTTGCAGAGGAGAACGCAAAGCGTGACGGCGTAGACCTCAGATGCTACCGTATCATCTACGACTGCCTTGAAGAGATCGAGGCTGCCATGAAGGGCATGCTTGCTCCGAAGACGAGAGAAGTAGTTTACGGTAAGGCAGAGTGCCGCAACGTTATCAAGATCAAGAGCATCGGCTTTATCGCAGGTTCTTACGTTCTCAGCGGCAAGATCATGAGAAATTCTCAGGCAAGAGTCGTTCGTGACGGTATCGTTATTTTCGAGGACAACATCACATCTCTGCAGAGATTCAAAGACGCTGTCAAGGAAGTTTCGGCAGGCTACGAGTGCGGTATCGGTCTTGAAAAGTTCGCCGATCTCAAGGAAGGCGATATCATCGAGAGCTTCGGTATCGAGGAATACAGAGAAGACTGATTCGCTCGCTGCGCTTGCTCAAATTGAAAATGGAAAGTTGCGGAAGCACTTCGTGCTTGATTATATATCGGTTTGCTTAAGCTTTATACATGTCTTTCGGCAGCGAACAGAGTATAGGCAAAGGTTAGTATGAATCCAACTCGGCGAAGCTGAGTTCCGCAATTGTCTGTTATCAATTGTCAATTATACCGAAGCGTTTTGAAGAGCGGATCAATAAATATAATTACCGATAGAGAGACAGAGTGAAAAAATATGGCGAGTCATAAATTGGGCAGAAATACAGAGGATATCAAGCGTGAGCTTACGGCTATAATCCGTGAGCTTAAGGATCCTCGTGTTGCCGATACTATGCTCAGTATCGTAAGAGTTGAGGTCTCCCGTGATATGAGCTACTGCAAAACGTATGTAAGCTCTATGGACGGCCTCGACAGAGCAAAACAGGCTGTAAAAGGCCTTACATCTGCGGCAGGATATATCCGCCGTGAGGTGGGAATGCGCTTGTCGCTGCGTCATGTTCCTCAGATGAGTTTCGAGGCGACGGATTCCATCGAATACAGCGCAAATATCTCGCACATTCTGAGCGAGCTTAATATCAAGGAAGGTGAAGAAGATGGCGACGCTGAATGATGTTGCCGCAAAGCTGAGAGAAAACGATCATTTCGTTATCCTTACGCATCAGTATCCCGACGGCGATACTGTAGGCTCGGCTTATGCGCTTTGCAGAGCGCTGCAGAAGCTCGGCAAGCACGCAAGAGTTATCATAAACGGCAAGCTTGACAGGAAGTTTGAATTTTTGCAGCATGATCTCAAAGAGGAAACTTTCACTTACAAAACTGTTGTTGCGGTGGATATCGCTACTCCTCAGCTTCTCGGCGAGCTTCGCCCGGAGTTTGAAAATATCATTGATATCTGTATAGATCATCACGCTTCAAATACCAATTACGCAAAGCTTACTTACGTTAACGCAAATGCGGCGGCTAATACGGAAAACATCTTCGAGCTTATAAAGATCCTCGGCGCTGAGATGGACCGTGATATGGCAAATGCTATTTTCACGGGTATCAGCACCGACACGGGCTGTTTCAAGTTTTCAAACGTTACGTCACATACAATGAGAACGGCAGCCGAGCTTATGGAGATCGGCTGCGACAGCTTTGAGATAAACCGTGTTATGTTTGACACTAAGTCTATGGCAAGGATCAAGATGGAGCGTGCCGTTCTGGAATCGCTCACACTTTACGAAAACGGCAGGATCGCCGTTGTGAATACATCTCTTGCTATGGAGCGTGAAACAGGCGTAGGCAACAGCGATATGGACGGCGTGGCTTCTATACCTCGTCAGATCGAGGGCGTTGTTGTAGGCATCACCATTAAAGAAAAAGGAACAAAGAATTACCGTGTAAGCATTCGTTCGCTCGGAAAGTATGATGCGTGTACTATTGCGGCCAATTTCGGCGGCGGCGGCCATCATGCGGCGGCAGGCTGTACTATCATCGGCGAGCTTGACGATGTTAAGGCTCGCATCGTAGAGGCGGCAAAGGCAGAGGTTGCCCGTGCCGACAGCGAATGAACGGCGTAATAGTAGTAAACAAGCCGCAGGAGTTTACTTCATTTGACGTGGTTGCAGTTATGCGCAGACTTTGTTCGCAGCGAAAGATAGGCCACACGGGAACACTCGACCCGATGGCTACGGGCGTGCTGCCGCTTTTGCTCGGCAATGCAACGAAAGCGCAGGATATCCTGCCCGACAGCGATAAAGAGTATGAGGCTTGCTTCAAGCTTGGCATAACTACAGATACGCTCGATATATGGGGCGAAGTAAAGACAGAGTGCGAAGCTCACGCTTCACAAAGCGATGTAGAAGCTCTCCTGCCCGATTTTACTGGCGAGATAGAGCAGATCCCCCCGATGTATTCGGCAGTCAAAAAGAACGGTGTTCGTCTTTATGACCTTGCAAGACAGGGCGTTACGGTAGAACGCACCGCACGAACGGTGACGATAGCAGAGCTTGAGCTTGTTTCGTTTGATGAGGAAACTCAAACGGGCAGCCTTCGTGTGCTTTGTTCCAAAGGAACGTATATACGCACCCTTATAGATGATATCGGAGCAAAACTCGGCTGCGGCGCAGTAATGACGGCACTTACGAGAACAAGAGCCTGCGGTTTCACGCTTGCCGACGCTAAAACGCTTGATGAGATAAAAGCCCTCACCGAAGAGGGGAAAGCTTCTGACAATATACTGCCGTATGTTCGCTCGGTGGACAGCCTCTTTACGGAGTACAGAAAGATCACCGTGAGCGAGAAGCAATCGTTCCGCTTTGCAAACGGCAATCCGCTTGATATTGAAAAGACGGCTCTTCGGACGAATAACAACGACGGCGAGATAATAAGAGTCTGCGGTAAAGACGGGGAGTTCATAGCGCTTGGAAAAACGAACAAAGAAAAAGGCGTGATCGCCGTTTATAAAATGTTTCGCTGAATTTAACAAAGCTGCATGGGGTGTGGGGGTGCGGTCTGCCGTAAGGCAACAGCACCGACCGAGGCGGCAGCCGATACTCAGCGCCCCTGTGAAAGTAAGCAAAAGCGCTTTTAAGGGGAACTTATCAAATGGAAAATTGAAAATGGAAAATGGAAAATTGCGGAACTCGCCTGCGGCGAGTTGATTTGTATTAGTTCTCGAAAAGTCATGTATTAATTTGCTGTCGAGAGAGAGCTGTTAAGCTTGGATAAACTAATATAAAATCAGGAGCGGAGCGACTCTGCAATTTTCCACTTTCAATTGTCCATTATATAACATACAGGAGAAACTAAAATGAAAAAACTGATTTCTATTATTGCAGCTGCAGCTGTTGCGGCTGCTCTATTTACGGGCTGCACAGGCGATGCCGGTACGGTGTCTTCTCAGGCGGCTTCGGATACAGAATCTGTTGCAAGCGGTGAAACTCTTGCTGGCGACGGTACAAAATCGCCCGACGGCTACGAAAAAACATTCGATGGCTTTGTGCAGTACATGACGGATAACGAGTTCGTATCCGGTGACGGTGTCGAGCTTACGGCAGCAGCGATCGGTGCAAATGTGGGCAAGCGCTTCACAGTTTCATCGGGCGTTTCAAAGCACACAGTAGAGCTTTACGAGTATACAGATCAGACATCGGAAGCGGCTGTTAAAACGATCAATAACGCAAGAGCAGACGGCTCGTTCCATCTGTTTGAAAGCACAGAGACAATGACAAAGAACACGCTTGCAGTAGTTACGGACGACGGACGTTTCCTCATGCTCTACACAGACGCATCGGAAAGTGACGGTGTTGCCGAGCAGAAGCAGGCAGCGGCAGATGCTGTAAAGGCATTCAAATAATTGATAAGCAGCGCAGTAGGGCGCTACTATGGTCAGAGATCCTGAAAAGCTCGTGATCTCTGTTATTTATGGAAGAATTTTGAAAAGATGAATAAAAAAAAGCGATCGGCGGTTCCATAGCTGCCATAATAATACTGATAATAGGACAACTCCTTGCAAATCTTCTGGCAAACGGATTTGCTTTGCTCAAAATTCCGGATGCGGTATGCAACATTATCGCAGGCGTTCTTTACATAGGTTCAGCCTACATTATGCTGCGTTTGTTTTTTGATAAGGTTCTTAAAATTCCCGTTTCTGATCTGGGAATGCCGAAATTCGGTATAAAGCCGGTATGGATCATAACTGCAATAATGTTGCCGGCTGCTGTGAAGGGAACATATCTTCTTGCATTTAAAGGAGAATATGTTTCGTCGGATATGGATACGGCGAAGATAGCCGCTACATTAAGCGCAGGCATCATGTTCAGCGGTATCGCCGCCGCATTTGTTGAAGAAATGGTTTTCAGAGGCATTATATTGAATCTGCTGAAGGATAGATGGAACATTTATATAGCGGTGATAATACCGTCGCTTTTATTCGGTGTTTTACATATTATCGGTATGGATTATTCAATAGGCAGCTGCTTGCTGGTAATTGCAGCCGGAACTATGGTAGGGATAATGTTTTCCCTGATCGCAATAGAGAGCGGTTCTGTCTGGAACAGCGGTATAGTTCATGCGCTCTGGAATATTATTATTATCGGCGGCGGATTATATGTCAGTGAAAAAGCAGATAAGTATTCCGTGATGACATATGTACTTGACAACAAATCGTTTGCCGTTACAGGCGGTGAGTTTGGTATTGAAGCATCTGTCATTTCGCTCATTGCATACATTGCAGTTGCGGCTATAGCGTTTATCATGATCAGGAAAAAACCTGAACAGGTCAACAGCAAATAATATAAACGGCACACTTTCAAATACAGAAAGTGTGCCGTTTTTTATTTGAAATTTGAAAATTGAAAATTGAGGAGTCGCTTTGCTCCTGTTTTGTATATTACGGTTTAGAGTTATGATACATTATCACATTCCTGACTGATATCAAAATGAATTTTTCTAAATAAAATCCTGCAAATTTTTCGGTAAACAGCAGAGCGAAAAGTGAGTTTGTACGAGAAAAAAGAAATTTTGTTATGAAATCCTACGAAATTTAAAAAATTTTAACCATTATTCTGACTTTTTTTCTTAAAAACATTTGACTACAGTGCTTTATTGTAATATAATTAATAATGTGCTTTTATTGATGCTCGCTGATCGGGCGCAAGAAACACGGCGTTGACGCAGGCAAAAAAATTCATTTTGCCCCTGCCGTCGTTTATTCAAATATATTTATTGGAGGCTTCATAAAATGAGCAGAGTTTATAATTTTTCAGCAGGTCCGTCCATGCTTCCTGAGGTTGTTTTAAAGAAAGCCGCAGAGGAAATGCTTGACTACGAGGGCAGCGGTCAGTCCGTAATGGAAATGTCTCACCGTTCCAAGGTGTTTGACAAGATCATCAAGGACGCTGAGCAGCTCGTAAGAGAGCTTATGAATGTGCCGGATAACTACAAGGTTCTTTTCCTTCAGGGCGGCGGTTCTTCACAGTTCACAATGGTAGCTCAGAACCTTATGAACAAGAACAACAAGGCTGATTACATCATCACAGGTCAGTGGGCTAAGAAGGCTTGGAAAGAGGCTGCTCGCTACGGTGACGCAAAGGCTGTTGCTTCCTCCGAGGATAAGGTATTCTCCTACATCCCGAAGACAACACGTGCAGACTTCCGTGATGATGCCGATTATGTATACATCTGCATGAACAATACTATCTACGGTACTGTTTATCATGAGCTTCCCGATACAGGCGATATCCCGCTCGTTGCAGATATCTCTTCCTGCATCATGTCCACACCGCTTGATGTTTCCAAGTTCGGACTTCTCTTTGCAGGCGCTCAGAAGAACCTTGCTCCCGCAGGTCTTACGATCGTAATCGTTCGTGAGGATCTTCTCGGCAACGCTATGGATATCACACCGAATATGTTCAACTACAAGACACATGCAGACAACGATTCTCTGTTCAACACACCTCCCTGCTACACGATCTACATCGCTAAGCTCGTTATGGAGTGGATCAAGAACGACATCGGCGGTCTTGAGAAGATGCAGGAGCGCAACGAGAAGAAGGCTGCTATCCTTTACAACTTCCTCGACAGCTCCAAGATGTTCAAGGGCACAGTAGTTCCCGAGGACAGATCGCTCATGAACGTTCCGTTCGTAACAGGCGACGCTGACCTCGACGCTAAGTTCGTTAAGGAAGCTACAGAAGCAGGCTTCGTTAACATCAAGGGTCACAGAACTGTTGGCGGCATGAGAGCTTCCATCTACAATGCAATGCCTATCGAGGGCGTTGAGAAGCTCGTTGACTTCATGAAGAAGTTCGAAGAGGCTAATTCGTAATTCTTTATTACGCAGATTTTACGAGATCGGGAGGATGTATCGTCCGCCCGGTCTCCGATTATAAATATAGGAGATGAATTTACAATGTACAACGTATTGAAACTCAACAAGATCGCAGCTGTTGGCATTGAAAGACTCGGCATGGATTACCATGTTGCAGACGCATGCGAGAACCCCGACGCTGTGCTCGTTCGTTCGGCATCTATGCATGATATGGAACTGCCCAACACGCTTAAGGCAATCGCTCGTGCAGGCGCAGGTACAAACAATATCCCGATCGAAAAGTGCACAGAGGAAGGCATCGCTGTATTCAATACTCCCGGTGCTAACGCTAACGCAGTTAAAGAGCTCGTTCTCGCAGGTATGCTCCTTACATCAAGAGATATCCTCGGCGGTATCGAGTGGGCAAAGACACTTAAGGGCAACGGCGACCAGGTAGGCAAGATGGTCGAAAAGGGCAAGAGCCAGTTCGCAGGCAGCGAGCTCAAGGGCAAGATTCTCGGCGTTGTAGGCCTCGGTGCTATCGGCGCACTCGTTGCTAACGCAGCAGTTGCTCTCGGTATGGACGTTATCGGCTACGATCCGTTCCTTTCCGTAGAGGGTGCTCTTAAGCTTGATCCTTCGATCAAGTACACAGCAAAGCTTGACGATATCTATGCAGAGAGCGATTTCATCACTCTCCACCTTCCGCTCAACGATAAGACAAAGGGCACGATCTGCGCCGAGACCATCAACAAGATGAAGAAGGGCGTTCGCATCATGAACTTTGCAAGAGACGGTCTTGTAAATTCCGAAGACCTCCTCAAGGCTCTTTCCGACGATACTGTTGCAGCATATGTTACAGACTTCGCTACAGACGATATCCTCGGCACAAAGAACGTTATCGCTATGCCGCACCTCGGTGCATCTACAGGTGAATCCGAAGATAACTGCGCTATCATGGCAGCAGACGAGATCAAGGCTTATCTTGAGAACGGTTCCGTTATCAACAGCGTAAACCTTCCGAACATGAAGCTCGGCCCGATGCTCCCCACAAGTGCAAGAGTATGCATTATCCACGAGAACAAGCCGAACACATTCAACGATATTATCGGTTCGTTCACAAGCACAACTTCTGTTGAGAGCAAGACAAGAGGCAATATCGCTTACACTGTTGTTGACACAGAGCTCGGCTTCATCAGCTCCGATCTCCCGTTCATCGACGGCGTTATCAAGGTTCGCATTATCAGATGATAATAACGAGCTGAATATGCTTGAAATCATAACCCCCCGGCCGTTGATCGGTCGGGGGGTTTTTGTATATATAAGGAACCACTGAATAAATCACGTCCTGCGGACTGAGCACCCATCTTGCTTGCATCTTTTGGTCAAATTGAACTCAAAAACCTTGAAATACGTCAGTAAATATGGGCACTCGATTTAATCAGTGCTTCCATAAAAAAAGGTGCCGCAGCCCGGATGATGAGGACTGCGGCGAAAGGAAATCATGAAACGAGAAGAGTATTATGCAGTTTTGGAGTATGGTTTGTCAGTGTTCATTCATTTATTCGTCAGTTAGTATGATGGACCAATAATGGCTGTATTGATCGTTTTCTACGAATGTGTAACCAATGCCTATCCTTGTGTAGCCTTTGTTGTTGGGGTCAAGAAACTCAGGTTTGGAATTTGAAGAATCATTAAAGTAGTAGTTGAATACTTCGGATGCGCTGCCTTGCCCTTTGCAGATCGGATTCTTCGAAGTATACCATTCTACACCATATTCGTCAAGAATAGATGCAAATGATGAACCATCGGGGCGCAGTTTGTTGAAGTACTTTGATATTTCTGATGATCTGATTTCTGATGCCAAATCAAGAGTCTGGTCGTATTTTAGTGCCGGAAGACCTTTTACCTGGCGTGCGTAGTTGATCATATCGACCAAAGCTTTCTTTGCCTGCTGTTCGTTTTCGATTCGTTCGGAAACACCTGCAAAGATCTGATCGTAGTATTCGCCGTATTGGCTGTTTTCTACGAAAGCGTAACCAACGCCGATCTTTGTGTAGTCAGGGTCTAAGATATTTGCTCTGTGACCGGGGGAGTCCATCCAATCATTAAAAGCGTCTTCGGGCGTTTTGTATGCGCCTGCAATGTTTTCGCCTGCCGAACGGTATTTGTAGTTGTATTCGTCAAGAATAGTTATCCAGCTGTCTACGCCGTTCGGACGGAGATGTTCAAAAAGCTCGGCGCTCTCAAGTGCTCTTGCCGAAGCGCATGCACACAGCGTAATATCGATCTCAAGAGGATCAAGACCTTTTTTTGCACGCTCGATGTTGCAAAGCTCTGTGATTCTTTTTACTTTATCAAGATTGGGTACATTCACTGTGGTAAGATCAACTTCCGATGAAGTGTTGTCGGTTATATCGGTAAGCTCTATGATACCTATAGCCGCCTGGAGAAGCAGAAGAGCGTCGAGTGAGTCAACCGACTTGTCGCCGTTGATATCTGCACGGAGAGCGATCTCGTTTGTCAGGTCTGCAAGACCTATCGAGAGCCGCATAACGAAAAGAGCATCTGCCGAGTCTATAGCATTGTTGCCGTCTACGTCGCCGAAAACTAAGGAATCGGCGGATGCTGATGCGGCTGATGCCGGTATAGCTGCTATGAGCATTACCATCGCTGTAAAGACTGCTGTCAATTTTCTTATGTTGAATATTGCTGCTTTCATATTGCCCCCTCCGTTTCCTTAGATTATTTTTCCAAAACTGCATAATACTTCCCAATTGCAAAAACACCCGATACGGTAAACCATATCGGAGTTGTTTTCTTGATATAATAATAACATGTATGAAACCGATTGTCAACTAAAAAACACATAAATACAGTAAATTCGTATAAAATAATACTTTTCGATGATAAATTTTATATATTAATTAGAAAACATTACAAACATACATTTAAATTTAAAACTGAGATGATTTGTTTTTTGGGACAAAAAAGCAAGTTAGGGAAGCACTGATTAAAGCGAGTGCCCATATTGCGCAGTTAGATTTTGAGGCAAATTGGACGAAAAAGCCGCAGGAATACTGACGTATTTCAAGGTTTTTGAGTTCAATTTGACCAAAAGATGCAAGCAAGATGGGTGCGAGGAAGACAAACGGAGCAGCTTTTCAGCTGCTCCGTGAGGGGTATGTATGCGAATTGTGTTGTTATTTTTTTATTACAGGAGAAATATCGTTTACTATAGATTCGCATTCTGTGTCAAGCTGTGAAAGGATCATGTCTGCGATCTTATAGTATTTTCCGTCGTTTGTTGCGCCCTGATCTTCAAGATAAGTCGTTCTGTAGTCGCTTGTGATGTTTGCGGGATCTTTCTTGTACTCTTCAAAGAGCTGCAGCGCACGTTCCGTGAGCTTTTGGTTGAACTCTTCTCCGTTGCTTTCGTTCCATGAAGAAATATCAACATGGATATCTGCTCTCATAAGGGCTGTCAGTTCCAGTGTATCGGAAACGGAGTATACAAGATTTCTCAGTGTATGTTCACTGCCGTCAATACCGAAAGCTATATAGTCACTGTAAGCATCATTGCTGTCTGCGAACATGTCGGTAGGAGTTGCGAAGGATGTGGTAAGTTCTGAATAGCCGATGCTTGTTTTGATAAAGTTGCTTTCGAGATAAGCTATCGTGTTTGTGTAATTCTCTTTTATCTGAACGTTGATGTCGGCGAATGTCATCGTTCTGAATTCATCAAACAACGAATAATAGTTTGTATCCTCATAGTCTATCGTAAGCGCCATATATGTTTTGCCGTAGATTGCGCTTTCGCTTCTGTAACATCTCGTTGCGTAATACGTATCGTCTGCAAGGATATCCTTTGCAAGCGCCTCGCAAAGGCCGTCGATGAATTTATCATTTTGCGGAAGCGTTGTACTGCCAAGCGTGGAATATCTGGTGTAATAATTTTCCGATGTGTAGTTATATACCATATATTGAATGGTAGGCGCATTGTAAAGGTTGTGCTCTTTTCTCAGCTTTTCGTTCCAGACAGCAGGCTCATCTTTTTTCTTGAATTCCTCGGAGTTGTAAAGTTTCTGCAAAAGAGCTTCTATCTTAGCAAAATCATAGCAGTTGTTGTAGTGCGAGATGTAGTAATCACGAGCCGTTGCGAAACCGATCTTTTTGCTGTAGCGGAAATGAAAGCCTGTTGACATGCAAAGCGGATATTTTTCGTAGTTGTTTTCAAGGTCGTCTTTAATTTCGGCTTCGTCGCCGGTAGCTACAGTGTTGTTGTCAAGATACTCATAATCGTCAACATAAGCGTACCTGTTGTAATTATTTCTGTCGCTGCCGAGGAAATACGGATATCCCTCGTCTTCACGAACGCCTTCCGTTATGAGCTTGTGGATCTCTGTGATCGTTTTGATGTTTTCGGGATCCTTGTAAGCGATATCGTCGTATCCGAATTTTACCGAACGAACTGCGGCAGGGGAGGGAACGTATGTGTCGAGACCAAGACCGTATGTCATGCCGAACACAAGCGCAAGTATAGCTACTGTGGTTCCGATGTAAGCCGCAAAAGACGGCAGGAACTTGCCTTTAAGACCTCTCTGCAGTATAACATGAAGAATAAAGAAAGCTACAAAGCTGACAATGAGATACCAGAATGCGAATATTATCATGTTAGAGTAGCCGGATTCGCTTGATATAGCCGCAATGCAGCCGATAAGACCGCCGCATACTACGGATACACCTGCTTTTACAGCTATAGGAACCCACTTGATGTTGAAATCGCTCTGAGCAGATTCTGCTTTGCGCTTCATTGAAACGTAGAAGCCGAGAGCGATCATTGCTGCGGTGAATATAATGCCCCAGATAAGAGTAAAGCCGAATGTGGAGAACTCTCCTGCCGTAAAGTAATAATCACCGAAGAAGCAGAGCGAGAAGGGTGCAAACAGCGGGAAAACAGGGATGTTGAGCGCTGTTTCAAAGTCTATGCCGGGGATCATTTCGCTTGCAAGTCCCCAGAAAAGACCAACGCAGCCTGCATAGATACCGTTTGCTGCAAGTGCTATGATAGCTGTATCAAGAATAGTGCCGCAGCAGTAAGCTACAACAGATGTGAAAGAGTAGGAGGCGATAATGCCGATAATGCCGATGAGTATTAACATCACGTCGGGCATAAGATAATCTGTTGTGCGGCACGTTATGCCCATAACTGCGAGCGAGCCGATAACAAAGGGTGCTGCCACAGCGGCAATGCCGCTGAGAAGGTGTGAAAGATACATTGTAGCTCTTGTGGTGGGAAGAGCGCCGAACATATCTGTGCTGCGTTTATTGTGCAGATACGAGAATGTAATGAGCGCCGAGATGAATGTCAGCAGCATTGCGCCGCCCTGAGCTATTATTATAGAAACATAGCCTATAGAAGCGATCTCACTCTCAAGTGTTGTTCCGTAGAACGACTCCTGCGTATACTGAGAAATAACGTAAAGATCGAGTATGATGCCGAGTGCCATGATAACGCCGAAAATGACCATTATAGGTCTGTTGCGGCGAAAAGACCATTTGAAAAGCTTAGGAAAGGTCTTACCTGATAATATTGTTGATGTCATATCCTACCGCCTCCATTTCGCTTATAAATACTTCCTCAAGTGTCAGCGGAAGCATTTCCATATAAATAGGCTTGAGCGCACGAATGGCGTCCTCTATTTCCTGCCCGTCCCCTTTTACAGTCAGGGTCATCATTCTGCCCTGGCGTGTAATGTTAACAATATTAAGATCGCTGAATGTACCTTCTCCGAGATCTTCTTCAAATACAGCCTGAACACGGTGTATGCCGAGCTTTGCCGAGTCAAGGTCGCTTTCCATGATAACGCCGCCGTTGTGGATAAGACCGATATGGTCGCAGACGTCTTCAAGCTCACGCAGGTTGTGTGAAGCGATGATTACAGTCGTTTTGTTTTCAACCACAAGCTCCATAAGAAGCTTTTTGATAAGCTGACGAACAACAGGGTCGAGGCCGTCGAATATCTCGTCAAGAAGTATGTACTTCGGGTCTGTTGAGATGGCGAGCATAAGCGCCGCCTGTCTCTGCATACCCTTTGACATGTTGATGATCCTGTCTTTAGTGCCGATGGGGAACATGCAGGAAAGCTTCTTGAACTTTTCCTCGTTCCACGAGGGGTAAAGATCCCTGTAAAGATCGGCAAGATTTTCTATAGTTGAATTGTTGTAAAAGTACGGAAAATCCGAGATGAAAAAGCACTGCTGTTTTACTTCCGGATTTTCAAATGTGCTCACACCGTCTATCTCGGCAGTGCCTCCGTCGGGCTCGTAAACGCCCGAAATGATCCTTAAAAGCGTTGATTTACCCGAACCGTTAGAACCGATAAGTCCGAAAACGGAGCCTTCGGGAATATTGAAAGAAAGTCCGTTGAGAGCGACCTTGTCGCCGAAACGCTTTGTTATATTCTTTATCTCCAGCATTACAGATCGTCACCTCCATGATATGTTTCGTCAACGAGTTTTTGCACGTCATCCTCCGGCACACCGAGCGTGTACGCTGTTTTCAGGTCTTTGCCGAGGTTTTTCAGCGTGCTTTCCTTTAGTCCTGCGAGCTTGCCGGAACTGTCGGCAACAAATGAACCTTTTCCTACTGCGGAGTAGATGTAGCCGTTCTGCTCAAGCATCTGATATGCTTTTGAAACGGTGTTCGGATTGATCCCAAGCGTTGTTGCAAGCTCTCTTACCGTTGCAAGCTTCTCCTGCGGCGCCAGAAGCCCGAGCGAGATCTCTTTAACGACTTCGTTGTATATCTGCTGATATATCGGTTCGCCGCTTCGGTAATTGATATTAAAAGTGCCAAACAAGTGTATTCCTCCTTTAAACTGTATTTTTGTATTAACTCAACTCATACAATTAAGGTGATTAAAAATGCCCGGAAGGGGGCAGGGGTGTTGTTCTGTCAATTGTTCTGTCAAATATCACAGCTTAATTGTATCACATCAATTAGTACAATACTAATATAACATAGTACAATCCATTTGTCAATGGGTTTTAAAGAAAAAATTTTACTTTCTCTTAATTGACTAACATCGACTTTAATGTTATTCTTTAATATAGAAAAGTATGGATCGCAGAGCGCTGAGTGTGGAGTTAACGACTCGCTGTGCTCACGTTTTTAAATGGAAAATGGAAAATTGAAAATGGAAAATTGCGGAACTCGGCTTCGCCGAGTTGTTAGTTCTTGCAAAGTCAAACTTTATTTGATACCGAAAGCTTCAAGGTTTGGATTAACCAATATAAAACAAGCACGAAGTGCTTCTGCAATTCCACACTCCGCATTCAAAAAAGAGTATCAAAGCGGTTTTAGAATTATAAAAGGGCGGTGATTTGTTGAGAGAAGAATTCGAGGCGGTATGCCGCAAGTATTACAACAGAATATACCTGTTCTTATTAAAGCTTTGCGGCGACAAGGAGCTTGCCGAGGATCTTACTCAGGAGACGTTCTATCAGACGATCCGCTCTCTGCACCGATACTCCGGCGACAGCGATATGTTTACTTTCATCGCTTCGATCGCAAAGCACACATACTATAAATATCTGCGAAAAAACAAGCAGCATCTGAAAGATGTAAGCTTTGACGTCCTTTCGGAAATGATACCTGAGGGCGTTCCGAACGATCCCGTTTACAGAGTTGAGCGTGCAGGCGAAACGGCTGCGCTGAGGCAGGCTATAGACGAGCTGCCCGAAAAGTACCGTGACGTGGTGTTCTACCGCATCTACGCCGAAATGAGCTTTGCGCAGACAGCCGATGCGCTCGGTATCACCGAAAACTCGGCTAAGGTAATTTTTTTCAGAGCAAAGAAAAAGCTTTCCGAAAAGATCAAGAAAGGGGAATTGTTATTATGAAAATAACCTGCGATCTTGCAATGGATCTTGTTGATATATATTCGAGCGGTGCTGCGAGCGCCGACACCAAAAACGCAGTTGACGAGCATCTGAAAACATGCCGCTCCTGCCGTGAGTTTTACAAAGACTACAGATCGGACATGAAAAAGAAAAAGATAGAAAAGCAAACGCCTAATCTGCGTTTTGAAGCGAACGGCGTAGATGAAGAGGTCATCTCACGCACGCTGTCAAGCCTTTCAAAAAGACTTCGCAAGCGTCAGGTCCTTACAACGACGATAGCTGCGGCAACAGCTGTATTCGGCCTTGCAGCATTTCTGTATGACCTCATCTCGGACTATCGAAAAGGAAAACGCAGATAATTGACAATTGATAATTGACAATGGACAATTATGGAACTCGCCTGCGGCGAGTTGGATCGTATTAATATAATAAAATTATACTATAATTGCTGCCGATAGATTATTTTTAAGTTTGAATAAACTAAGGAAGCACTGATTAAATAGAGTGCCCATATTGCGCAGTCAGATTTTGAGGCAAATTGGACGAAAAGCCGCAGGGTGCGGTCTGCCGGTGGCAGACGTTGCCGCAAGGCAACAGCACCGACCGAGGCGGCAGCCGAGACTATACTGACGTATTTCAAGGTTCTCAGCCCGTAGGGCGTGATTTATTCAGTGCTTCCCTAATATAAAACAGGAGCGAAGCGACTCCGCAATTGTCAATTATCCATTGTCAATTGTCAATTATAAAAAACCGTTGCCTTTTTGGCGGAAAATGTATATAATTAAAGAAAAACATACGAAATTTCGTTTAGCCATAATAGGTGAATCGGAGATGGTTTGATGTGACGTTCCTGTAATAAAAAACAGGAGCGAAGCGACTCTGCAATTTTCCACTTTCCATTTTCAATTTTCCATTAACAAAAGGGGGGCGAAGATATGAACGGCTTTAATGATGAGCACAACGAGCTTGATGATTATATCATGAGTCAGCTTGAACGTCATTACGGAAAAGATACTGTCAAGGAAGCTGCGAAAATTGCTCCGCCTCCGCCTCCGAAGCGGCGTAAGCCGTTGCTGTCTATAGCGGCGATCGTCTGCGCTGTCTTGTTCATAACCGGCGCATTGATATTTGGCGGCGTGATGTTAAAGGGCGGCATGGGAAACATTACTCTGCCGTTTGCTTTGGGCAGCTCGCAGAATGAGTCTTCCGAAGCTTCCGCTCCCGATACTTCTTCGGTGATAAGCGATAATTCATCGGCAGACAGCAGTTCGGAAAGCGTATCGTCCGAAGAGTATACGCCCGGAACACCTCCTGTTATATACGATCCCGAGAATGATACAGGCTCGGAAACATCGTCGGAAGAAAGCTCATTCTTTGAAGAGAAAAGCAGCTCCGAGGATGGATCTTCCGAAGAAACGATCCCGGAAACATCGTCGGAAGAAAGCTCATTCTTTGAAGAGGAAAGCAGCTCCGAGGATGGATCTTCCGAAGAAACGATCCCGGAAACATCATCGGAAGAAAGCTCATTCTTTGAAGAGGAAAGCAGCTCTGAGGATAGATCTTCCGAAGAAACGATCCCGAAAACATCATCGGAAGAAAGCTCATTCTTTGAAGAGGAAAGCAGCTCCGAGGATGGATCTTCCGAAGAAATGTTCCCGGAAGATCCATCGGAAACGATTTCCGGGAATGAAAGCGAATACATATACCCGGAAGATGAATATGAGTCACGAAGAGTTGATTCTCACTCTCTGCCGTCGTTTGAAGACGACACCGAGTATATTGAAGAAAGCGAAAACAACAGTGAAACGAACCCCTATGATAACGTAACTACCGGGCGCAGAGCGTGGGCAGGCATAGGCATATTCTTAATGATAGCCTCGCTGGTGAGCGCAGTTGCACTTTATAATCTGTACACAGACAAGGAGAACACAATATGACCGAACGTGAAAAGATGCTTGCCGGCATGCCTTATGACTCTATGGCTGAAGATCTTTGCGAGTCACGAATGAGAGCAAAGCTTCTTTGCCGAAAGTTCAACGACCTTATGCCTGACGAAGGCGAGGAGCGTATTAAGACGATAAAGGAGCTTTTCGGAAAGACCGGTGAGAATGTCTGGGTAGAGCAGCCGTTTTGCTGCGATTACGGCGAGTATATCGAGGTCGGAGATCATTTCTATTCAAATCATAACCTTACTATTCTCGACTGCGCCCGTGTAAAGATCGGCAATACCGTTCTTATCGGCCCGAATGTCGGTATATACACCGCATCACACCCGATTGTTGCAGAGCAGAGGATAATTCACGGCACAGAGTTTGCAAAGGAAGTCACGATCGGCGATCATGTATGGATCGGCGGCGGAGTAACAATATGCCCCGGAGTTACGATAGGCGACAACACGGTCATCGGCGCCGGCAGCGTTGTTACGAAAGATATCCCCTCAAACGTTGTAGCAGCAGGCGTACCGTGCCGTGTTATCAGAGAAATCACGCTTGATGATCTTATGCCGCTGGACGAACAGGACGCTTTTTGATAAATTGAAAATTGCGGATCTCGCCTTTGGCGAGTTGGATTATATTAGTCCTCAATTGTGAGTTTTCAATTGATTAAGTTTGTTTTAGGAGTAAACTATGACTACATTGTATATCGTCGTTCCGTGCTATAACGAGGAAGAGGTGCTTTCAAAAACGGCGGCAACTCTTCTTAAAAAATACGAGCAGCTTGCCAAGGATAAGCTTATTTCCACCGACAGCAAGATCGTATTCGTTGACGACGGTTCGAGCGACAAGACATGGAAAAAAATACAAAGCTATACACATATAAACGCTGCGTTCGGCGGCATCAAGCTCAGCCGCAACAGAGGTCATCAGAATGCGCTTCTGTGCGGACTTCTCACGCTTAAAGAGTATGCCGATGCGATAATCTCCATCGACGCAGATCTTCAGGACGATATCGATGCTATAGACGAAATGCTCAGAAGCTATGAGCAGGGCAGTGATATCGTATACGGTGTGCGTTCCGAGCGTAAGACCGACACATTCTTCAAACGCTTTACTGCTGAGGGTTATTACAAGATACTCGAAAAGATGGGTGCAAAGGTGATCTTCAATCACGCCGATTTCAGACTTATGAGCAAGCGTGCGATAGAGTGCCTTTCGATGTTCAAGGAGCGCAACATTTTCCTTCGTGGACTTGTTCCGATGATCGGTTTCAAGACCGACATAGTGAAGTATAAGCGCAGCGAGCGTGAAGCAGGCGAGAGCAAATATCCTCTCAGCAAGATGCTTGCGCTTGCGTGGGAAGGCATTACGTCGCTGAGTATCCGCCCGATAAGGCTTGTAACTACTACGGGCGCAGTGATTTTTGCGCTCAGCATACTTATGCTCATCTACTCCGTGGTGCGCTACTTTATGGGTGCAACGGTGTCTGGCTGGGCGAGTCTTGCGGTATCAATATGGGCGATAGGAGGTCTGCAGCTTCTTGCTATCGGCGTAGTCGGTGAGTATATCGGAAAAATATATCTCGAAACAAAGAACCGCCCGAGATTCATAGTAGAGGATCTCATCCTCGATCTGGGAAAGGGCGAAAAAATTGAAAAATGAAAATGCGGAACTCGGCTTTGCCGAGTTGGATTGTATTAGTTCTCATAAATTTAGACTTTATTTGTTGTCAAGAGATAACTATTAAGTTTGAATACACTAATATAAAACAGGAGCGAAGCGACTCCGCAATTGTCCATTATCCATTGTCAATTGTCAATTAAAAAGAGCGGGCAGGAGTGTTCTATTCCTGCCCGATTATTTGTTTTTTTACGCAGAGGATCAATGAATCGTTTTTTGATAACTAATATGATCAACTCGCCGCAGGCGAGTTCCGCAATTTTCCATTTTCAATTTAAAAAGTTCCTGCCCGCTTATTTGTTTTTGTATGAAAATAAATAAGAGCAACTGCATTGCAGTTGCTCTTAGATGTTGGCATCTTCCTATTTTCCCGGGACGTCACCATCCAAGTATCTTCGGCGTTATTGAGCTTAACTTCTGTGTTCGGAATGGGAACAGGTGTACCCTCAATGCGATCAATACCAACTTGTTTTTTGTCGTTGTCTCTTGACGACTATTAGATTATAGCACAGCAAACAGGATATGTCAATACTTTTTTGAAAATTTTTTTAGATTTTTTTCGGAAGAAAATATTTGCGAAATCTATTGACAAATCATTGGTATGATGTTATAATACTAAAGCATGATAAATGGACCATTAGCTCAGTTGGTTAGAGCAACCGGCTCATAACCGGTTGGTCCGGGGTTCGAGTCCCTGATGGTCCACCAGAAACGCCTCACTGACGTGAGGCTCAGTGAATAGTGAATAAAGAATAGTGAATAGTTGATAATGAAATGAATTTTTAGGGCATTTCAGGATTATTCCTTATTCTTTATTCACTATTCTTTTTTTATTGATAGGATAAAGATCCGTCACAAAAGCGGCATTTTTTTCTTTGCACTGATATGCTATTTTCTTTAAATTGCTTGACTATTTCCTTATTTCAAGGTAATATAATATTGTTGTTCGCCAAAGGCGGTTCAACATAAATGATGAAAGGAAGTGTGTTCGATGTCGGCGAAAACGGCTGAAAGAATGGTCGAATGGATCGAGGATAATACGGAGAATGATTCCGCTTTGCCACGCAAGGTAAGTCTGATAGCTTACTCGGAGTATTCGGTTTCCGCAAAGCGTCATGAGTATACGGGCGTTCCTTTTCGTGAATATATTTCCGAGCGCAGACGGATCAATACGGCAGACGAGCGCTCAACTGCTGATAACAGAATGATAGATATAGCTCTTGACTGCGGATTCTCTTTAACAGAAGCGCTCCTGCGTGCGTTCGGTACGCTCGAAGTGTATGAAAAAGAAGATAAAAAGGGCTGATGATCGGGGTGTTGAAATGGAGATAAAGATCGGAAGAAACGATCCGTGCTGGTGCGGAAGCGGAAAGAAGTATAAAAAGTGCCATTGTGATTTCGATGAGATCATTGAGGAGCACAGAGTTCTCGGCGAGATAGTTCCCCCGAGAGAGATAATCAAGAACAAAGAGCAGATACAGGGCATAAAGGACAGCGGCGTTATAAATACGGCTGTTCTTGATTACGTTGCAGAGAACATAAAAGCAGGCTGCACTACAGAAGATATAGATAAGTGGGTATACAGCAAGACGGTAGAGCTTGGGGCTGTACCTGCGCCGCTCAATTATGAGGGCTTTCCGAAAAGCGTGTGTACATCAATCGACAACGTCGTGTGCCACGGTATACCGTCTCCCGATGTTGTACTTAAAGACGGTGATATAATCAACGTCGATATTTCCACTATATACAAGGGTTACTTCTCCGACGCATCGAGAATGTTCTGCATAGGAAATGTCAGCGAAGAGAAGAAGAAGCTTGTCGAAGTAACGAACAAGTCGGTCGATCTCGGTCTTGCCGCCGTAAAGCCTTGGGGACACCTCGGCGATATCGCTCAGGTAATAAAGGATTACGTTCACGAGAACGGCTACACGGTAGTTCGTGAGATAGGCGGTCACGGTATCGGACTTGAATTCCACGAAGATCCCTGGGTAAGCTACGTAACGGACGCAGGCACAGATATGCTCCTTGCTCCCGGACTTTGCTTCACTATAGAACCGATGGTAAACATGGGCTCTTACCGCATCAATACCGACAAAGAGGACGGCTGGACAGTCCGCACGGCAGACGGCTTGCCCTCTGCGCAAAGAGAGATCCAGATCATCATAACAGAAACAGGCTGCGAGGTAATCTCGCACTGACGATTCAAAAAGGGGCTGCCGAGGGCAGCCCCTTTTTGAAATGAAAATTGAAAATTGAAAATGGAAAATTGCGGTTAGGCTCACTGCGTTCGCCTTTTTTATTAATGTGAAATGTTGAAAGTGGAATGAGGAGGGCAGAACTCGGCTTCGCCGAGTAGAATTGTATTAGGAAGTCGAGTGCAAGATGACAAAATATGCAAGCAGATCTGGTGTTGAGCCGTTAGGCGGTCATTTATGCGGTGTTGTCTTAAGTTTGAATAGATCAATATAAATCAGGAGCGAAGCGACTCCGCAATTTTCCATTTTCCATTTTCAATTTTCCATTTGATAATGGAACGAAGCGACTCCGCAGCTATTTACTTAGCGAACCCGGTGAGCAACTCCACACTCCACATTAAAAATGGGTGGCTTTAAAATGTAGTTGCATTTTCCGGGTGATATGTTATAATAAGAGCATATCAATATATCGGAAAGGCGTGTGAAATGCATGAATTTTAATGTTACTAATACGGTCGAGTATATCGGCGTTGACGATAAGACTATCGATCTTTTTGAAAGCCAGTACGTTGTTCCCGAGGGTATGGCGTATAATTCTTATCTTATCAAGGATGAAAAGACCGTTATCATGGACTCCGTTGACAGCCGCACCACATACGAGTGGCTCGATAATCTTACAAAGGCTCTTGACGGCAAAACTCCAGATTACATCGTTGTTCAGCACGTTGAGCCGGATCACTCCGGTTCGCTCAAAGCTGTCTGCGAGAAGTACCCCGATATGAAAGTAGTCGGCAACGCAAAGACGTTCCAGATACTTGCGCAGTTCTTCGATATCGACCTTGAAAACAGAAAGGTAACAGTCAAGGATGGCAGCGAGCTTGATCTCGGTGCGCATAAGCTTACGTTCCTCACAGCGCCTATGGTTCATTGGCCGGAGGTAATGATGACATACGACAGTACCGACAAGATCCTTTTTGCCGCAGACGCTTTCGGTAAGTTCGGAACGCTCGACGCAGAGGACGATGAGGGCTGGGCATGCGAGGCACGCCGCTATTACTTCAACATCGTAGGCAAATACGGTGCGCAGGTACAGGCTATACTGAAAAAGCTCGGCGACCGTGAGATAAACATCATCTGCTCGCTTCACGGTCCCGTACTTAACGAAAATATCGGCTACTACGTTGATAAATACAATGTATGGAGCAGTTATGAGCCGGAGGATAAGGGCGTTACGATCGCATACGCTTCCATTCACGGCAACACCGCAGCCGCAGCAGAGCGCTTCAAGGAGATACTCGAAGCAAAGGGTGCAGAAAAGGTATCGCTTTTCGATCTTTCAAGAGATGATATGGCAGAGGCTATCGAAGACGCATTCCGTTATGACCGCCTTGTTCTTATGTCGGCTTCATACGATGCAGGCGTATTCCCGCCGATGCTCGCCTTTGCAAACAAGCTCGTAGCAAAGGGCTATAAAAACAGAAAGATCGCTATTATAGAAAACGGTTCATGGGCGCCGTCTGCGGCACGCACGCTCAAGCCGATAGTAGAGCAGCTCAAAGATGTAACTCTCGTTGAGCCGATCGTTACGATCAAGTCTGCACTGAAAGAAACCGATATCCCCGAGCTTGAAAAGCTGGCTGACGAACTGACTTAATAAATTGAAAATTGAAAATGGAAAATTGCGGAGTCGCTTCGCTCCTGTTTTTAATGTGGAATGATGAAAGTGGAATGAATGAACTCGGCTTTGCAGAGTTGGATTATACTTAGTCTTCACAAAACTATACTTTATTTGCTGATGAGAGTCGCAAAGTTAGAAGTCATCAATATAAAAGCACGCAGTGCTTTCTTCACTCCACACGTAACACTCCACACTTACATAGTCAAGAGCGAAGAGACTTCGCAATTTTTCATTATAAAGGACGGGCAATAAGATGAATATAACCGAAAAGGCCGAGCTTGCTGCAAAGATGAAGCGTAAGGGCATGTGCAACTGCTGTCAGGCTGTTGTTAAGGTGCTTGCGGACGAAACGCAGCTTGACGAGGATACTCTGATGAAGCTTGCTTCCGGCTTTGCCGTTGGCATGGGTACTATGGAGAATTCCTGCGGCGCACTTGTCGGTGCGTCTATGATCGCAGGACTTAAAACGAACGGCAGCGGTACGGTGCGCTTTACGAGAGAGCTTTCAAATCTTTTCAAGCAGAAGTGCGGAGCTATCATCTGCAAGGAGCTTAAAGGCGCAGAAACAGGCAAGGTGCTTTGCCCGTGTGATGAATGTGTACGAAATGCCGTGCTCGCTTACGGCGAGATATTCGGAAATAATTGATCAGGCGATAAAGCGTTGCCGGATAATAAGGAGAACATTTTATGTCAAGGATAGTTGTCGGTATGTCGGGCGGCGTAGACAGCGCCGTTACTGCGTATCTGCTTAAATGCGCAGGTCATGACGTTATCGGAGTTACGCTGAAAACGTGGTTGAATGAAGAGGGCGAGGTCAGCCGTTGCTGTGAGATCGACGACGCTAACCGTGCCGCTATTGCTATGGATATCCCGTTTTATACGGTGAACTGCGCTCATGAATTTCGCAGCAGTGTTGTAGAGCCTTTTATAAACGAATATATCTGCGGCAGAACTCCAAGCCCGTGCGTGATATGCAACAGAACGGTGAAATGGGCGAAAATGCTTGAATTTGCCGATTCAATGCACGCCGACTATATAGCTACCGGTCACTATGCGTCTGTCGTTAAGCTTGACAACGGAAGATATACCGTAAAAACTGCGGATTCTGCTGCCAAAGATCAGGCGTATATGCTGTACCGTCTTACACAGGAGCAGCTTGCACGCACTATAATGCCTCTCGGCGGACTCACAAAAGACGAGGTAAGAGAGATCGCCAAAACAGCAGGTCTTGAGATAGCGAACAAAGCCGATTCTCAGGAGATATGCTTCATAACACACGGCAGCTATTCCGACTATATCGAGGAGCACAGCGAAGACTACACGCCGAAAGAGGGCAATTTTGTAGATGAGGACGGTAATGTTTTAGGCAGGCATAAGGGCATAATCCACTATACGGTAGGTCAGCGAAAAGGCCTCGGTGTGGCTATGGGATATCCTGTGTTTGTAAAGCGCATAGACGCCGAAAAAAACGAAGTCGTGCTGTGCCGTGACGAAGCTTTGTGGGGCACGAAGATAATCTGCAAAGACCTGAATTTCCAGAGCATTCCCGACATAGCGCCGGGCGAGAAGATAGAGGCAAACGTGCGCATACGCTACCGTCACAGCGGAGACAGAGCCGTGATAGAGCGCATTGACGACAGTGCCGTATCGGTGCTGTTCAAAACTCCGGTAAGAGCCGCCACCCCCGGACAATCGGCGGTGTTCTACGATGATAACGGATATGTTATCGGGGGAGGAGTCATTTCTAATTGACAATTTACAATGGATAATTGACAATTGACAATTGGAGTACTCACTGCGTTCCACATTCCACATTAAAAAATGAGTTGAGAGATTCCACAATTGTCAATTATCAATTCTCCATTGTCAATTGAATTGATGAGTTTCTATTAAAAATTACGCACATTGCGACAAAGTTTGATAAAAATGTCGAACTCTTTGTGCGGTATCACTAATAAAAAAGCGCATATTTGTACAATCGGGGTATGGCTTTTTTTATTGATTTATGGTATAATAGCATCAGACAAAAAGGGTAGTGTAAATGGCCGCATGGAGCGGCAGCGGGAAGTTGTTTTGTTCCCGGGGAACGCCGGACATTCGGTTCGGCGGAGTTTCACAGCATATCCTATGATGAAATGAGATGATAACGATGTACTATGTAGGTATCGATCTGGGCGGCACAAATATTGTCGCAGGAGTCGTTGATGATAATTACAATATAATTGCCAAGGCTGACGCAAAGACGGCAGTCCCCCGTCCCGAAAGTGAGATCTGCGATTCGATGGCTTCGGTCACAATGGCAGCTCTTGCAAAAGCAGAAGTCTCTTTAGACGATGTTGAATGGGTCGGCATCGGCGTGCCCGGTGCAGTTGATCCCGATACCGGAATCATCGAGTATTCCGCAAACTTCGGTTTCCATAACTGGAAGCTCGTGAAGATGATGGAAGAGAGACTCGGCAAGAAAGTTATCATCGAGAACGACGCCAATGCGGCAGCTTACGGTGAATACCTTGCAGGCGCTGCGAAAGGCAGCACTAATGCTGTTGCGATCACACTCGGAACAGGCGTTGGCGGCGGAATAATTATAGACGGAAAGATTTACAGCGGTTCGAATAAGGCAGGCGCTGAGCTTGGCCATATGGTCATTGTTCACGGCGGCAGGCAGTGCAACTGCGGACGTAAAGGCTGCTGGGAGGCATACGCTTCTGCGACCGGACTTATCAACCTGACCAAAGAGGCTATTGAAAAAGAAAATCCGCTTCAGTCGTTCATGCTCAAATCCGTAAACGGTGATCTGAACAGAGTAAATGGTATCACCGCATTTAACGCAATGCGTGAAGGCGACAAAGTCGGCACGGCTGTTGTAAAGGACTACATAGGCTACCTTGCGACAGGTATTGTCAATGTTATCAATATTTTCCAGCCTGATGTTCTTTGCATAGGCGGCGGCATCAGCAAAGAGGGTGATAACCTTATCGTTCCTTTGATGAAGATCGTTGAAAAAGAGCGTTACACCAAGCACAACGATAAGCAGACATTTGTATGTACTGCGAAGCTTGGCAATGACGCAGGCGTTATCGGTGCGGCACTTCTCGGAAATCTTGTTTCGCAGTAAGGCTGGCCGTGTTACAATTTAATATTTAGAATATATTGCTTCGCAAAGAAGAATTGATATATTATGAAAGCACTCACGGAACGCACCACACACGGAGGCGCAAGCCTCTTGTTTCGTGAGTGTTTTTATATTTATTTATAAAAAAGTCAGCACCGCACAAATGACCGCCCTGCGCTCAGGCAAAAGATACGGTTTATTGTGGTGCTGCAAAACAGAAAATGAAAAAGGCACGCCATCCGTGACGTGCCCATTTCATATAAAGTTTTAAAGAAAAGAAAAGAAATGTGTTAAACTCGAAGTAAGTTGTTTGCGGACATGTTGTCCTTTCAACATATATATAATAACACGTTTTGTAAGTTTTGTCAAGAAAATTCGTAAAAGAAACGCAATTTTTCAGCATATTACAAATCTATTGAAGTTGTTTTATGATTATTACACAAACTGATTGTTTATTATGTACAAGCGAATAAGATGTTAGTTGTGCATTGTGCTTGCTTATCTTTCTAATGTGCAAAGCGTAGGTGATTGACAATTGATAATTGACAATGGACAATGGACAATTGCGGAACTTGGCTTCGCCAAGTTGGATCGTATGAGTTATCACAATGTCATGCTTTATTTACTTCTGAGAAAAAGTATCAAGTTTAAATAAGGAAATATAAAAACAAGCACGCAGTGCTTCTGCAATTGTCAATTGGGAACCTCTAAAAACCCTTGATTTTAGCAAATCGAGTAAAATAAACTGCTTGAATGCTGGATTTATGTTTTTAAAAAGTGATGGTTTAGAGGT
>CACZYP010000019.1 GCA_902785425.1 uncultured Ruminococcus sp.
GCGGCAACGTCTGCCACCGGCAGACCGCACCCTGCGGTCGTTTCGTGCAACCTGACTGAAAATCTGACGGCGCAATATGGACACTCGATTTAATCAGTGCCTCCTTAGGTCTGAAGCATAAAAGCCGTTACAGGGCAGCCGGGGCGGTGTTTATAAAAGCTGCTTCGGATATGTAGGTTATGCTTTGTTTCTGTTTTTATGTATGATCGTTTTTGTTTCGTCTAATAAACCTGCATCAATAATTGTGTATCAAAACAACTGCACATATCATCACTCTCCGAAATGTGACGACAATGTGTATTTTGTGTTCATCGCAGAGTCAAAAATATTCACAAAGCATACATGTAGTTAGCTATAATTGTTTATAGTGATGAAGTTGAAAAATTTGTCGAAAAGATATTGAAAAATAATGATCATAATTGTATAATGAACAATGCTTAAATACAAAATTAAATTTCTGTATAGATATTGCTGTAAGTATGATAAGAGAAAGCGTCTCGTTTTATAACATGAGCAGATACTAAGCAGTTTCTATGCAGGGCAGAAGGGGTTATACTATGAATGCAGCATTGTGTGTATGTGATCTGTTTGAAACGAACCAGCTTATCGAAGTTTTGCAAAAGTTTTATACCGGCCGTGAACGGGAGCTGAAGATAAGCTGCTTTTTTGATGTCTTTGCTCTTAAAAAATGCCGTGATATCGAGAGCTTTGACATTGTTTTTATCGGCAAAGCAGTGCAGGACGGCGAAGCTGTTTCGTGTCTTGCGAAAAGTTCGATCGTTGTAAACGATACGTTTGATGAACGGGATATTTTTGACATTCTGACTTGTGCAGAAAAATGCCGCCGGAAAACTGTTACTGTGCGCTGCGGCAGCACATACATTGAAATTCCATTGGATCAAATAACGTTTATCGAAAGCGGATACAATGTCTGTACGATACATACTGTAAAAAACAGCTCCTTTATAACAAAGTATACGCTTTCACACCTTGAAGATATACTGACAGATTCGTTTTATCGCTGTCATAAGAGCTACATAGTTAATATGGATCACATTAAGTCTGCCGATACAGATTTTGTTATGACTACAGGAGAAAGAGTTCTTATCAGGCAAAAAGAGCGCAGAAAGATCAAGGATAAGTTCCGGGTATACAAAGCGCTGAGAGCGTGATCAATACCGTTTCTTGATTAATACTAAAATTCAATAAAACACTTTAATCCTTTTCGGTCTAATTTCCGCAATACTGCGTCATCAGGCTTGAAATACGACAGTATTCCGGCGCCTTCTTCCTTGTCTTGCGAAGATTATCCTCGAAAATCCTTTAAAGGTTTTAATTGAAAATTAGTATAAAAGCTTATAAAGGTTTTGGTCAGGATCAATAAAACAACAAAGAGCCGCCCGAATAACCGAGCGGCTCTTTATCATATCATATATCACATTGCTGTGATCGTGCCGTTTGAATACTTGTATGTACCCTTTGTAAAGTAGTAGTTAGCGCCGTTTCTGCTGTCCCAGTTGCCGTGACCGTCGTTGAAGCAAACATTTGCATGATCTGCGCTGCCGAGGTCGATCGTGTACTTATGTGTGTAGCCGGGAACTTCATTTGAAGCTTCCATTGCAACGCCCGGTACAGCCGTCCAAGCGCCGCTGCCTACCTGATAGTGGATGTTCGGCGTGGAGTAGCCCTTGTAGTAGATAACAACTGCATTTAAAGGAGCGTCAGTTACCGTGTACTCGATAGAACTGCTCGAAAGCACAGAACCGTTGCGTAAAAGATATGCTGTGATCTTGTAAGTGCCTGCCTCAGCGGGAGTCCAGCTTGCGGAATAATCGGAGTTTACAGAGAGACTCGTTATGCTGTCACCGTTGGAAACTGTATATCTGTATTCCATCATTGTAAACGGGAAAGCAACATCCATAGAAACCTTAACTGTTTCGCCTGCGGAAGCTGTGGGCTTGTTTGTATTGATATTCTTGATGAAAGGTTCGTTGAATACGATCGTATCGGTAACCTCTGTTGTTTTTCCTTCTGCGTCCATAACATACACCTTTATCGTGTAATCGCCCATCATATCGGGGGTGAATACTGCTGTATTGCTGTCGGAATAGTCTTTGAATACAAATTCGCTGCCTGAGTAAACGTAAGCGAATTTGTACTGGTACGGCGCTGTGCCGCCTGCTGCATCACATGTAACGTCTACGGATTCACCTCTGATGATCTCACGAGAGGAAAGCGTAAGCGATGCTTTGAGCTGATTGTCGTCGTAGGGAGTGATAGTGCCGTAATTAAATGTATATGTGCCTTTTTCAAAGCAGTAGTTTGAGCCGTTGTTGTTGTCCCATGAGTTGTAGCCGTTGTTGAAGCATACCTGTACATTTGAGCCGCTTCCGAGATCGATAGTATAGCTGTGAGTATAGCCGGGAACGGAATCGTCTCTGTTCATCGCAGCGCCGGGAGCTGTTGTCCAGTTTTTGCCGTCGATGCCGTAGTGAATGTAAGGAGCAGCGAATCCGCCCTTGTAGTAGATCTTTACTGTATTATCAGATACGCTGAAAGTCTTTGAGCATTCGCCGTATTTTACCGAGTTGTAAACAAGCTCGCACTTAACTGTATACAAGCCTGTCTTTGCGGCAGTCCATGTAAGAGAGTGGTCGTCGTTTGCAGTATACTCTGTCGAAATGCCGTTATTTGTAATTGTATACTTATAATCCGAAGCGCCGAAAAGGGAAGAAACATAGTTTTCGGTCGGTCTGAATGTTACTGTCTGTCCCTTATAAATATTATTTGCATTGCAGTTGAGCTGTCCGAGAGAAGGATTAACAACATATTTGTCGATCTCAGCCTCAGCTTCCGTTCCTTCTGCGTCTTTTATGCGAACAGTGAACTTGTGGTTTCCTACATCTTCAAGAAGCTTTTCAACGGAAGATTCCGAACTCCAGTCGCTGAGAAATGTTGTCTCACCGTTGTGAGCCATTTCAAAACGATACTGATAAGGAGCAGCGCCGCCGATAGCTTTTGCCTTTATGTCTGCTATTCCGGGAGCGCTGAGCGTGCTGTTGCCGTCAACTGATGCGGAGATCTTTGCTTTTAGCTCACCGTCAAGAACAACATCGGAAACGTTGTAAGTTTTAGTTGATTTGTTGATCGTTACGGGAGTATCTCCAAGTACATCGTATTCCATGTTGTTTTCGGGGTAAACAAACTTAAGCTCTTTTATAGTGATGGGAGTGTCTACAAATTCACCGTATAAGAGTATCTCCCAGTTGTAATCGTCTATGTTTTCGGGAGTGATGCCGGGAACAACATTGTTAAGGTCAATGTACATAGTACCGTCACCCAAACCGGTTCTTCCGTTGTACGAATAGTTTCTGTCATTTTTGCACAAAGATGTATAATATGAAAGCTTATGAGGAAAGTCAGCGGAACTATAATACTCGTTGTTGTTTTTTCCCTTTGCAGAGATATAGAGTTTTGTATCATAACGATTTGCAGTGTTGAGAGTATACTTAAGAAATACGCCCGAGCAGCGGTCTGTGTCGTCTGCTGTCATAACGCTTACGTTGCAGAAAATAGTAAATCTTGATGACGGATTAGAATAATCCGGAACTGCGGAAACTTCATTCAAAGCGTCGTAAGCGACCCAGAAGAAGCCGTCGTTACCGCTTTCAAGACCCCACGAGTTTGCGATCTTGAATGCACCCATCTCGCCGTTGTCAATGCGGTCGTTGTTGTTTACGTCGATCCAGATGTTGTCGTTGTAGCCGACAAGTGTCATTTTGTGTCCGCTGCGGCCTTTTGACTGATAAGCAGCGATCTCACCGGCGTGACTGTTATCAACGTTGGGATCATCGGATCGTTTTATGATCTTCTTGTCCCAAGATGAGAAAGCTGTGCTTACGCATACAAGGCTGCCGTTGCTGAGCGCTGTTTTTAATGCGTCAAGGTCGGGGTCTTTTGCGTCGGTCACAGGTGTGCCGTCGGGAGAAACGGGGTAATCAAGCTCGTAAATGTGACCGTCGTAGTTTACCGTAGTTCTGAAGTACGAGTAATCGATCATTCTGTTGTGCGCAGCGTGCTCCCAGATGTCGTTTTCTGCGTGCCATGAAAGGTAGTTTTCCTCGGGATCGGAGTAATACTTTTCGGGAACCTCGGTTACTGTTGCCGCACCCATAGCCTTGAGTACCTCATATGCCTTATTTTCCGATGTGCCGTTGTCTTTGCCGTAGTTGCACAGATTGTATGTCCACATGGGAGAATATGTGTTCTCTCTCGTTGTGGGGATACCTCTTGCTTTGTTGATCGTGTAAGTGTACTGGTAGTACGTAGTTGCCCAGGCGACGCAGGAACCGATATAGCCCTGATCGCCGATAGGGGGGAAGTAGACAGAGTTCTCGTTTTCGGTGTTGTCTACAGAATCGGGAAGAGCTGCAGCGGCAGCTTTTCTCATTCTTCTGTTCTCTTTGATGCCTGCGAATTCCTTGTAATCCTCTGCCGAATTGATCGTGTTTTCACTGCCGTTCTCGTCGATATCATCGGGATCAGTGAAATCCCCCGTTGCTCTGGTAACATAGTCGTTGATAACGTCGCCGTTCTCGTCAACTATCCAGCCGTGTGAATTTGCCTGTGTGCCTTCGGTCGTATCGTCTGTTTCTGCTGCGAGCGCTGCCGTTGAGGCAGACATAATAAGCGCCGAAGCAAGAGACATGGACACAACTCTCCTGAGTAATTTGTTCATAATGACTTCTCCTAAGTTTATGGTTATATTATACAATGAAAATCAATAGAATTCTACACTTTGCACAAAGTTTCAGAAAAATCATTCTTTTGTACAGACCTCACTTGTGTGGTTGATATTTTTTTAACGAATTTTCTGTTAAATCAAGGAGGATCATATGATCTGAAAGAAAATTGTATATTTTTTAAACGCAGTTCAGATTATTATTTGTTTATTGTAAAATTATTACAAAAGATGAATATCACGGTCAGATAAGCACTTTCGTGATCACTTTTTTGTTGTAATAAAGCGCTTTTTTATGTTAAAATGCTGAGTTATTAATACAAAAGCGGACAAGAGTGTGCTATTTGCTGCAAACAGGGCGGTTGTCAAACTATACAAAAATTACAGAATAACAGCAAAATACTTGTTGACATAACTTATAAATGTGTTGTATAATTGATGTATGGTATAATTGCCAAAATGGGCTATTTATTGTTATTTGTTCCGGTTCTTGATCAAAAGCTTTAAAAGTTTTTCAATGATGATTTTTGCAAGACGAGGAAGAAGCCGCAGGCTGCCGCCTGTCAAGGCTGATGCAGTATTATAAATGATATTAAAAGAGGCGCAGGTATGCTTAGAGTATTTGTCACAGGTGATAATCATATAGGATTGAAATATAAAAGCCATGAGAAGTCTGATGTGCTTGCCGCAAGCAGGCTTACCGCATTTGAAAGTATGGTCGATGCTGCCAATGATGAAGCATGCAGTTTATTTGTAATAACGGGCGATCTTTTTGAGAATACGTATGATATTTCCAAAAAAGAGATCACCGCACTGCTTGAGATGCTGTCGGGATTCAAAGGCACAGTCGCAATACTTCCCGGCAATCATGACTATTATGACGACGATGTTAAGGTGTGGCGGTATTTTAAAGATGCAGTTTCAGAGTTCGATAATATAATGCTTCTGAGTGAGTATCGTCCTTATGCGCTCACGATAGACGACAAAGAAGTCGTGCTGTATCCTGCGCTGTGCAGGTCGCTTCATTCCGCACCGGGTGAAAATAATCTCGGTTGGATAAAGGACGAAAATATAACTCCCGGCGCTGCCTGCCGCATAGGTATCGCACACGGCGCTGTAGAGGGTGAAACTATCGACCGTGAGGGCGTGTACTTTCTTATGAATCGCTCCGAGCTTGAGAGCGTTCCTGTAGATGTTTGGCTTATCGGTCATACGCATGTGCCGTTTCCGTCCGACCTTTCGGAGAAGTTCAAGGCGTGCGATAAGATATTGAATCCAGGTACGCACGTTCAGACTGACGTTGCCTGCGGCAGCGAAGGCGTTTGCTTTATTGTGGAGATCGATAACGACAAAACGATACGTGCAAAGAAGTTTGTTTCGGGAAATCTTCGCTTTTTCAGAAAAGAGATCGATGTCAGTGCGGAAACCATGAAAGAAACGCTGAAAAGAGAGCTGTCAGCATTTCCCGATAACAGCGTTGTCGAAATAAAAATATCGGGTTCCGTTACGCCCGAGGAGTATGAAGACCGTGACGATACGGTAAACGATCTTTTGTCACGCTTCATCGAAGCGTCTTACGATGACAGCAGTCTGAGCAGGATCATCTCAAAGGAACTTATAGATTCCGAATTTGCACAGACATCGTTTTCTGCCGGGTTTCTTACTGCGCTTCTGAGTGATCCGAAAGAAGCGCAGCTTGCTTATGAGCTTCTTGATTCTCTGAAAAAGGAGGGCAAATGACGTGAAGATCACAAATGTATCCTGCTCGCAGTTTGCAGGCATAAAAGACCGTGATGTTTCGTTTGACGACGGTATCAATGTTGTGTTCGGTAAAAACGAAAGCGGTAAAAGCACGCTTGTGGAGCTTATCTCACGCACTCTTTTTCAGAATGTAAGGTTAGACAAAAGAAAAGACAAAGCTTTTATTTCCGATTATTTTCCGAGTGAGCGGAGGGACGGCAGCGAAAAGGGCGACTATATCGACGGAAAGCTCACATTCAGCTCTTCAAAAGGACGTTTTATGCTTTCAAAGGAGTGGGGCAGCGATTCACGATGTGTGCTTACCGTTCCTTCCGGAGACAAAATCAGGGATCAAAAGAAAATAGATTCGATCCTGCAGGAAGAACTGCTCTACGGCGAGGGCGTTTATTCAGAGATACTTATGTCGTCCCGGTCGGCAGCGGAAGCAGCTTTGAAGACTATACTTGATCCGTCCGTAAATACAGACGCAAAAAAGGAGATAGTTGACGCTGCGTCTAAAGCTTTTCTTGAAACAGGCGGCGTTTCTATCGATGAGATAGGAGAAGCTATCGATCAAAAAATAGCCGTGATAGAAGGAAAGCATTGGGATCGTTTGCGCAGTGTTCCCGCTAAAAAGCAAGGCGGCGGAGATTGGGCTGTTGGTCTCGGTGAGATACATAAGGCATATTACGCCATGATAAAAGCAAAAAGCGAGCTTGACGAGATAAACGAGCTGCAGAACAGAGCAGATAAAGCAGCCGCCCTTTTGAAAGCTGCAAATGAAAGCACAAAAGAAGCGGAAGAACAGCTTGAACGCTTCAACGAGTTCTTTGAAGCTCTCAATCTTCGCAGCAGAGATAAAAAGGAGCTTGCAAGAGTATCCGCAGATCTGAAAAGAGCGACCGATGCTCTCAGCGACTGGCCCGAAAAGAATGATCTTCTTGACAAGGCACATGCGCTTTATAAAGAGATGCAGGATCGTGAGCTTCTTGATAAGTACGAGTCTGTGAAAACACTTGCAGATAAGATAGATGAGCTGAAAAGCAGAGTAGGCGGCCGTTCCTGCCCGACCGATACGGAGATCAGGCAGGTCAGAACAGCTCAGCGAAAGGCAGCAGAGCTTGAAAACAAGCTGTGCGGTATGAATATAAGTGCGGCTGTAAAGCTGTTCGGTGATAACGAGATAATTGTCAGATCGGTTCGCACGGGGGAGCTTGTTGATATCTCAAACGGTAAGGCAGAGCTTACGGAAGCTGTTACGATCGCAGTTCCCGGCGTTATGGAAATGCAGCTCAGCCCCGCCGATGTTGATGTTGACATGATTAATAAAAAGACAGCGGAGCAGAAAGAGATCATAGAGACTGTGTTTACAAAGCACAGTGTGAAAACGTCTGAAGAGCTTGAAGAGCTTGCAAAGGAGCTTAAAGAGCTCGGCAATGAGATCGGCCGCACAGAAGAGCGGCTTGTGTTCAGGCTCGGTGATGATCCGCTTGATGATCTTGCATCAAAAGCCGGGGCTGTTTCGGACAGGATACGCCCAAAGCAGGATATAGCCGCTGATATCAGAGCGGTTTGCGGCGGCAGGGAGCTTTCTCGTTTTATTGCGGAAGCCGAAACGATAACGAAACGCTATACCGACGAATACGGCAGCATTATTGAGCTTAAGGGCAATTGCTTTGAGCTTTATAAGAGGAAGGACGAGCTTGAAAGCTCTCTTCAAAACTCTGCTGATATTCCCGTGGAGTATGTATCGAAAGACCCCGAAGCTTACCGTAAAGAACTGATCGGCAGTGTCGAGAAGCAGAGAAGTCTTAAGGAAGCGGCTGTGTTTGAAAAATCGGCGGCTTTTGCAAGAACGGAGGGCCATTCGCTTCCCGATACGCAGGCTAAATACGAGGCTGCTGAAAGAGTTTTTGCGGAACAGAAAACGCTTCTTGATCATTGGGTACATATCAAAAGCGTTTATGAAGAAAAAAAGCAGAGTATCGATAACGATCCGCTGAGTGATATAGGTCAGAGCTTTGCAAAGTATCTTGCAATGATATCTGATAACAAGGTGGGATCCGAACTGCCCGAATCAGGCAGGCTCGATATGAATATATACAGCAGCGACAGTCTGGTAGACTATTCAAAGCTTTCAGAGGGTACGAAAGAAACGGTATCGCTTGCATTTCGTCTTGCGGTGCTCGATCATCTTTTTCCCGATGGCGGCGGAATGATCGTTTTTGACGATCCGTTTGCCAATATGGACAGCGAGCGCACCGCCCGATCGTGTGAGCTTGTAAACGAATGTTCAAAGAAGAATCAGGTGATATTCCTTACCTGCAGCGAATCTTATATTGATTTGCTCGGCGGTAATTTGATCCGTATCGATTCTGTTATTTGAGAATTGCATTTTTATGTCGTTTGTGGTAAAATAATACCAACAATACGGTTATTTTACATATAAGAAATTATTATGGTTAGTTTTGTTTTGTAGTTGTTTGTCATTTTGAAGGAGTGTATCATGGTCGATAGCAGAAAAACCGAAAAAAGCAGGATCTATTTCAAGGTCGTTTTTTTCTGCGTTTTGGGATTCAGCATATTAATGTGCATTTATCTGACGATGATAATGAAAAACCAATCGCAGTTTAATAAAGCTAAAACCGAATATATTGAAAGCTGGACTGTTATCGATGCGGACGGAAACAGCATTGAAACGGGTCGGAAGTACGACGATGACAGAGCGTACATCGAGGATTTTATCATTGCAGCTCGTCTTCCGAATGAGATCGGTAATGATAATGTCATGTGTTTTCGCAACAGAAGTACGACGAAAGTGTATATCGACGGAGTGCTTCGCAAAGACTTTATCCCATCGAGAGATACAGTGATCCCCGGAGGCGCCGTTAAAGAGTTTTATATGACCGTTCCGCTCAGTCCGACCGACGCAGGTGCGGAAGTCAGGATCTTCAGAGGCAAGACCGACTGGAACCCCGAAATAGTGCCGGAGACATTCATAACATCGGAAGAAGGTGTTTACGAGTATCTTGCGTTGAAGTACGGCGTATCGTTTGTTCTTGATGCGATACTGTTTGTTGCGGCGCTGCTTATAACTGCGATAGGTATCGTGCTGCGTATATGGAAGCGAAAATCACTCGATATACTGTACGGTGCGCTCGGCGTTCTCAACGTTGCATGCTGGCTTATGGCAGTTTCGCAGATCACGCCGCTCGTTACACATATCTATTTTGTAGACGGTGTGATGGGATTCTTATTCTGCATGATGATGCCGTTTGCGCTCATCATATATCTGAATGCGCTGCAAAAGGGCAGGTATCATGTGCGTTTTGCTGTGCTTGTCACGATCTCGCTTTTAAACTTTATTGTCTGGACGATACTGCATTTTGGCGGAATTATCTCATTCCAGGACGCTCTTGTCCCGATAGATTCCGTACTGGGGCTTGTAGTCCTCTGTTCTCTTGTAACGATAATAAGAGATCTTATAAACGGCCGCATCAGGGAATACGCTTACTCGGCGACAGGTTTTCTCCTGTTTATAGTGAGCTGCCTTGCGCAGATAATCGTGCTTATATTCTTTGAGACGATAAGCAGCGAGATACCGCTTCTCATAGGTCTTATGTTCCTGCTGATATTCATGGTCATTCAGCAGATATACGACTACAGGACCGTCAGAGATACGCTTGAAGAAGAAGTACGCAAAAAGAATGAAGAAAACGAGCAGATGCTCATTCATATCGTCAGAACACTTGCCGGAACGATCGATGCAAAAGATACATATACAAAAGGTCATTCAAGCCGTGTTGCCGATTATGCAAGAGAGATCGCTCTGCGCTGCGGCTACGATGACACCGAACTGAACAATATTTACATGATGGGTCTGCTTCATGATATCGGCAAGATAGGTATCCCGGATTACGTTATCAACAAACCCGGCAGGCTCACCGATGAAGAGTATGAGATGATAAAGAAGCACCCTGTTCTCGGAGGGCGTATCCTGCGAAACATCAAAGAGATGCCCGAGCTTTCGTGGGGCGCACGCTGCCATCATGAAAAATATGACGGTACCGGCTATCCCGATGGCCTCAAAGGTGAGGAGATCCCCGAACAGGCAAGGATCATTGCCGTTGCCGATGCTTACGACGCCATGACAAGTTTCAGAAGCTATCGTGATCCAATGCCGCAAAGCAAGGTGCGAAAAGAGATCGAACAAGGCAAGGAAACACAGTTTGATCCGCAGTTTGCCGAAATAATGCTTCAAATGATAGATGAAGATAAAGACTATCTTCTTTGCGAGAAAAAGCAACAGGAATCATTACAGAAATAAAAGATTGCGGTTTCGATGTGAAACCGCAATCTTTTTTGTTGCTTGCTGTTAGGGAAGCACTGATTAAATCGAGTGCCCATATTGCGCAGTCAGATTTGCGGACAGTGTCCGCAGACAGATATGCGTTACACACTTTGATTTATGATCCGCCTGACGTATTTCAAGGTTTTTGAGTTCAATTTGACCAAAAGATGCAAGCAAGATGGGTGTTCAGTCCACAGGACGTGATTAATTCAGTGGTTCCTTAGTTTTAAGATCATGTAATCGGAGTGCCTACCCGGCTGCCCGGATCGGAAAAACCTGCGCTGTATCTGAGTACCGCAAGTGCGTCGCCCGAGGTTACATTTCCGTCGGTGTCAACGTCTGCGGCTTTGTTTTGGTCGGGGGTGAATGTATCAAGCCCTACGCTTGAGCGTAGTATAAGAAGTGCGTCATTTGCCGTTATCAGCCCGTCAAAGTCTACGTCGCCTAAGAGTAAGGTGCTTTCCGGGATCTCTTCCCAATGAGCGTAGATCGTAATGTCACTGTCAACAGTGATCAATGCTCCGATGATGCCCTCGCTCCATTTGTTGAATCTGTACCCTTCGGGAGCTTTAAAGAAGCAATCGGGCAGCTCCAGCGTACTTCCTTTGTCTACGGTAACAGTCTTTTTATCACCGGTTTCATTGTTGCCGTGGAACGTTACCGTACACTGCTGACTTGTTGTCGGGTTATTTATCGAAACTGCTGTAAGTTCAACATCATGATCGGGCATTACAAACGTAGTCGTGCTTGACTCTCTGTCTGCTATTTCTATCGGGGTGCAGTCGCACGCCCATCCGATGAATTGTTCGTCTGCTGAGTAGTTCCAAAGGAGCGATACGGTGTCGCCCTTGTAGGCGGAAGCTATTTCGGTATAGTATACGTTTGTAGCAATACCGCCGTTAACTTTAATATTGTGCATGACCTCAGGCTCGGAGGTTTGCTCGATGGCTGTAATGGTAACGTCCCTCTTAGGCACGAGCATAGTTGTTTCGGGCGAGTGAATGTCATCGATCTCGATCGAGTTCGTATCGGCAGTCCAGTAAACGAATTGTTTATCCTGCGGTGCGTCCCAGCTCAGATATACCGTAGAGCCGTATTTTGCCGACATTATCTCGTTGCCGTTTTTATTGAGCGCTCTGCCGCCGATAACGGTTATTTTATAGAACTGATCGGTATCTGATTTGTATACAGCCTTGAGCTTTACGCTTTCGGCAGGCATAAGGAACTGCGTTTCGGGGGAATGGGTGTTGTCGATATCTATTCCTTCATCGGTGCACTCCCAGTGATCAAACTGTTCAAGCTGACTCTTGTTGCAGGTGATAGTTACCTTAACACCGAATTTCGATTTGTTTACTGTGACGCCGTTAATGCTTGCTTTGCCGCCGTCAACAGAAATACTGTACTCTTTCTCGGAAAGGTTTGCGGGGCATTTGCCGAAGTCGTTGTAAACATAGCGTGTATTTTTCTGATCCTTGCCGCTTATTGTGAGCGAGCTTGCTTTTTCGCCGTTGATATAGCTGTAAATACCGGAATTGCTTGAGTTGCTGACGTAGTATTCATATCCCTTGTTTGTAGATACAACTACCTCTGCCTGATACCAGTGGTCTGCAATGAATGTATCGTTTTCGCCCAGGTAGCGGTACTCGGACATATCGAGCCATGCTACACCGTTGTGGTATTTTTCATCGTTTAATGATGTGTCAAGGTGCAGTCCCGTTGTCGGTACCTCTGCATAGAATACGGGCTTTTCACCTGCCATAGGCTCCGTAACGGAGGTTACTTCGATCGTCCAGAGCGTTTGTACAGGCCCCTCGGGTTCGGGTTCGCATTTACCTACGGTTATAGCTGCATTGAGATACTTATAGCGTATGCTTTCGATCGAACTTACAGGCATTCCGAGCGATTCTTTACCGTTTATCGTACCGTTTATGCTGCAAGGGTCTTCCGCTGCAAAGTTGAAAACGCATCCGTTTGTCGTCTGAAGAACAATGTGGTAATCGTAAACATGTCCTTCGATAAATACGTCGTTGGGTTTCATATCACGGCTGTCTGTTTGATCGTACCAGCATATGCCGTTGTAATAGCCGTACATGCCATTTGCGATGGAATCGGTGCATATCTTTGTGAATTTTCCCGGTGTTCCCGTGTATGACGGCTTTTCTCCGGGGCGGGGCGTAACCACATCGTCAACCGAGAAACTGAAAAGTCTCGGCGCATCGGTCGGCTTGTATGTGTAGCTGACAAGAACACCGCCGTATTGTTCGAGCTTGCCGATATTGTTGCGAACGTAGTCAGCCGTGCGGCCGTTAAGCGTTCCGGGAATATTTAATATACCGTTGCTCTTGTCGGTAGGTTCGGGGAACTTGCAGCCCGTTTTCGGAAGAAGATATACGGCGCATGTGTATGAATGATTCGATTGGAATTTATCAACGCCCGGTTTCATATAATGGCTGTCTGTTTTGTCGTACCAGGAAACGCCGTCAACGGCGTAGTTGGTACCGTTAGTGCCGAAATCATAGAAAAGATCGTATTCGTTCGGTTCATCGGAAACTGCGCTGTATTTCGGCAGCTGACCCGGCACAGGTTCTTCAATTCCCGATACCGATACGCTGTCGATAACGTTCGTTTCACACAGACCGACATAAGTGCAGATGCTGATAAGATAATTTGCATCGGATTTGTCATATGTCGATACAGATGCCGTTTTGCCGTTGATATATGCGCTTACAGCAGACTTTCCGTTTTCTTTTACAGCTAACTTATAACCCTGCTGCGGTACGATATCAATGTATACCATATAGTAATGGCCTTCTATAAAAGTATCGTTCTGGGGGTCTAAGCGGCGGCCGTTGTCTGTATGATCGCTCCAGTGTATACCGTTATTCCACGCTTCCGTTTTGATTCGGTAAGAGCTGTTGTAGGTATATGCACTGTACTGAACGGTAGCCGAATAAGCGGGAGTACGTCCGGGGAATATCTTCGTGTCGAGATTTTCTACACGGACATCATCGATGATCTTATAATTGCATTCACCCATTTCTGCTCTTATGATAAGATAGTCTTTAAGGGAATTGTTTCCGTACGCCTGAGGTTTCGTATTGTTGCCGTTTACGGTGGCGCTTACGGTTGTGTCGGTCGTGGTTGAATTTGTCGCAAATTCATAGCCTTCTTTCGGCCTGACAAACAGATAGAACACATACGAATGTCCTTCCTTAAACACATCGCTGCTGTTGCCAAGATCAAGAAATCGTGATTCGGTCTGATCGAACCAGCCTACACCGTTTTTAACGTAGGAAACATCGTTTGAGTATTCGTACCCTTCATCACCGTAAAGACCGACTCTTACATCGGGTTCACACCCCGGCAAAGGCTCGGCAACGGCTGTTATCTCAATGCTGTTGACCTGTTTTCTGTGGCATTCGCCGTAATCGTATGTGAGAATAACGATATCGCTCTTTCCTGCGTCATTGCCGGCGTAGTGCGAAGCGGTTGCGGAATGATAGCCGATATAGGCATTGGGAACATTGAAAGCGCCTATACCGTCAACCTTATACCCGGTATTTGCCTTGATGCCTACCACTACCTGATAAACATGCCCCTCTATAAACTTGTCGGACTGACTAAGTTCTTTGCTTGCTGTTTTATCCCACCAGGACACACCGTTTGTAAAGTGGCTTGTAAGGTCGGTGGGGGAATACAAAGAGTAGGACTCCTGCTTTACAACGGGTGTAAAATCGGGGGAAGAGCCTGCTGTCGGATCATCAAGTTCTATAGTTACACTGTGTGCAGGTTCCTTGAGCATTGGGAAGATAACGGTCGCTTCATCGCCGTAAGCATTCTTTACGGGGTAGATATCCTCGCCGTTGTTTTCGGATTCCTGACGAACGCCGTTGACGTATATCACCGTAGAATTTGTCCAGCGCCTGTTGTTGTAGTCATCTCTGTACTCCATATCCTTGATCGTATATCCGTCGAGTGTTCTGACAGATATCATACAGGCATAGATATGACCTCGTTCGAGCAGATCGTTTGCTTTGACCGAACTGTAGCCTTTACCGTTGGTGCCCTTGTCGATCCAGCTGATCTCCGATACATAGATACCTTCCGAAATGCTTTCGGGGTGAGCGATATCTGTCCAGGGCTTCTCGCCGACCTTAAGCTCCGGTATCGTGATGGAAAGCGAACCGGTAAGCTCCTTGCCGGCAGCGCTTGCAGGGATCATCGCAAGCGGCAGCATAGAAAGCAATACCGCAAGCGAAAGCAGTACGGAAAGACACTTGCCTTGTTTTATCGTTCTTTTCATTTTACATTCCTCCCTTGATGAAAAGTATATAATTTCACATTATAAGTGTACCACATTATATGGAATGTGTCAACGAATGTGTATATGCTGTAATGCTTTTCGGGAGAGATATAACTGATTGGCGACAGGGCAGAAAAAAAACGCCCGTCAATGGCGGGCGTTTTGATCTGTTTATCATTGTTTTGAAGCTTCATATGTTTCCATGATCTTCGAGCGGAACTGCTCAAAAGACATGTTTGACTTTTTACTGCCGTTTTCGTTTCCGTCAAGGCTGAATGTAAAGTCTTTATTCTGATTTGCAAACTCGATATACGGTGTTATGATGTCCTCATAATTCGCCTTTACCGTTTCATACATCTTGTTGAACTCGGCGTCGCTTGTGAGCAGCTCGGATTTTGAAAGCGTTTCAAGCTCTGCTGCGTATTTGTCTCTGACGTATGTAAGCGACGGAAGAGCGTCTTTTGTGACCGTATTGGCGATAAGCGGATTCTGCTGTTCCATAGAACCTACGGCGAAGCTTGCAAACGGGTCATATTCGGCGCAGTTTTTGTTCAGACCATACGTGATGCCCATCGTCCTGTCATTATCGTAAACGATGAATATAGCCTTTCCGTCGTCCTTACGGAAGTAAATGTAGTGATTATTGTAATTGTTTCTGATGTCGTCCGGGTCGCCTGCGAAGTATTCTGCCGCCATAAACTTTGCGTAAGAATCAACATCAAGGACTTTTTCAAGCTCTTCTTTCGTGATATCGGGCTTATTTACGACGTTAAGGAAGTTGACAAGCGTGCTGTTGTCTGACGTTTTCTTGTTTGTTTTGAGGTTGAAATTAAACTTTATGCCCTCGGAGTTTTTCTGTATGCCGTAGGAATTGTCGGTATCGTAGTTAGCGCCTCTCCAGTGTCCCGTTCTGTTTCCTTCGTTGTCGCATTCCGACCACATACATTTGTAAAGGTCGCCGCCCTGTGCGGATTTCGGGAGCCTCTTCTCCAGAAAAGTTTCGTCAACAGGCTCGTATATCTTCACAAGACCGTAATTGTTGCCGTTAACGATAAGCTGTGAAAGTCCGATCTTCTGAGTTAGCTGATCTGCCGTTTCAAAAAGCTGTGCGGCGTAGATCTCTCTGATATTGCTGTCATCGTAAACGATATTCCATTTTATGTCTATCTCGTTGAGAGTAGCAAATGTGCGTTTTTTTCTTGCGCTTCTTTCGGCTTCCGTCCACTGCCTGATATCGTCTCCGTAATCGTCGGTCTTATCGAAAGTTTCGTCAAAGCTCAGCTTGTAGTTGCAGATGTTCGGTGTGCCGTCCTCGTCATAAAAAGGTTCAAGCGACTGATTGCCCTTGAGACGAATGCCGACCTCTTCAATTGTGTAGCTGTCATCGCCGACAGTAAAAGTCACGTCTGCTTTTCTGTATATCTCGGACTTTCTGTTTTCATCGTTTTCGCTGTATTTTTGGAAATCCTGCTGGAGCTTTTCGATCTCTGCGTCACTGATGTCAATGCTTACGGTCACTCTGTTTTGAAGATCAAAGATTTTGTTGTACAGTTCAAGACCTTCGCTCTCGGATTCTTTGTAAGGCTCTGTTGGTGTTGCCTTCGATCCTGCAGCTTCGACCGTGTCTGAGTCTGATGCAGCGGGAGTTTCCTTTTCGGTTTCGGTACAGCCCGAAGCGACGCAAGCGGTCAGCATAATTGCAATGATAAGTGAGACTATTCTTTTCATAAGAGGCCTTCTTTCGGAAGCTTTTTACACATTTTAGCACATTCGTCTTAAGTTTATCTGAAGATTGATGTTTTTTGCGGATAATTTTTAAAATTTGTCCTAACCGCTATTGATTTATTTTACTATATCGGTATAATAAAAATAAGAGATCATTGATCAAAAAAAACAAACGGAGGTACTGACATGAAAGACATCGAAAGAGTATGTAAGTTTTTGGACGAGGCTCAGACGTATTACCTTGCAACAGTCGAGGGCGATCAGCCGAGAGTTCGCCCTTTTGGTACGGCGATAATCGCAAACGGCAGGCTTTATATCCAGACCGGAAAGGTGAAGTCCGTTTCAAAGCAGCTTGCGGCAAATCCTAAGGCGGAGATCTGCGCTTTCAAAGACGGCAAATGGCTTCGTGTTTCGGGTGAGCTTGTAAACGACGACGACCACGAAGTAAAGGTCGCAATGCTTGAAAAAATGCCTGTACTCAAAGACATGTACAGCGCAGATGACGGCAACATGCAGATGCTGTATTTCAAAAATGCGACTGCAACATTCAGTTCCTTTACCGAGGCACCGGAGACGTTTGAGTTTTGATCGGCAGTATGGCAAAACAGACAGACCCAAGCAAAACATCACGGGCAAAAGCTTTTGACCTTTGGATGAAAGCTGCAAACCCGATGGTGACTTTTATCAAAACGATAGACGTTACCAATGCAGTCAGATACGGCAAAAAGAAGAACATGAAATTCAATATGCTCATGCTTTACTGTGTAGGTATGGCTGCAAAGGATATAGACGAGTTTTATCTTCTCCCCGTAGGCGATAAGCTTATGCAGTATGATACTATCGCCGTAAACACGATAGTGAAAAACAAAGACGGCGGAATAAACTCCTGCGATATACCGTTTTCAACCGAGCTTGACAGATTCAACAGCGATTACATAAAGTATACTGCGGCTTCTGCGGAGAAATGCGAGGATAAAGACTTGTCACAGGATAACATGGTGATCGGCACGTCTGCAATAGTTGAAACGGAACTTGACGGCGCCGTGGGGATATACAGCGGCATGTTCAATAATCCGTTCATTATATGGAGCAGATACAGAAAAAAAGGATTTCGCTGTTATCTTACACTTTCGTTCCAATTTCACCACACACAGCTTGACGGCTCTCATGCAGGCAGATTTTTAGAGGATCTGCAACGTGAGATCAAGCGCTTGAAGTAATAGAAACACCCCCGTGCAAAAACACGGGGGATCCATTATTTATCATCTATCTTATAACCTCGTCTTATAACAGTCTTGATAAGCTTGCCGTCGGCGCCGAGTGCTTTTCTGAGATTCCGTATGTGTGTGTCAAGCACACGTTCGTCTGTGTCGTTGTTGTAGCCCCATACTATGTCGATCAGCTTTTCTCTGCTTATCACGCTGTTCTTGTTTTCGATCAGCACCTTTAGTATGCCGTACTCACGGGCGGTGAGCTTGATCTCACGGCCGTTTATAACTACTATGCCGTTGTTCGGATTGAGTGAAAGATCGCCCACCGTAAAAACAGGGGAGCGCACCAGTCCTTTTGAACGCTTTATAAGTGCGGCGACTTTCTGATAAAGCACAGGCAGCGGAAAAGGTTTTACAACGTAATCATCGCAGCCGAGCGCATAGCCGTTGAGTATGTCGCTTTCGTTCGTTCTTGCCGTAATAAAGATGATCGGCACATCGCTTCCACGGCGTATTTCTTTGCATATCTCAAAGCCGTCCATCTCCGGCAGCATAACGTCAAGCAAAAGAAGATCGTAGTTGTTTTCATAAGCTTTTTCAAGCCCTGTTTGTCCGTCCTCGGCGATATCTACTGTAAATGAGCAAGGCTCTTTTTTAGTAAAGTAATTAACAATAACGGTTCGTATATCTTTATCATCTTCTACAAGCAGTATCTTGTACATATCCATACGCCCCCTTTAAAAGAATTATATGACATATTTTATGAAAATGCAATATCTTCAGATTAACTTTAGACAAGAATGATATTATCATTTCAAAAGCTAAGGAAGCACTGATTAAATCGAGTGCCCATATTGCGCAGTCAGATTTTCAGTCAGGTTGCACGAAACGACCGCCGGAATACTGACGTATTTCAAGGGAGTTGAGTGCAAGATGACGAAAATATGCAAGCAAGATGGGTGCTCAGCCCGTAGGGCGTGATTTATTCAGTGGTTCCCTAATTACAAAGGAGATGCTTTATATGAAAAAAGTAGTAGCATTGATCTTATCGGCGGCTATACCGCTGAGTTGTATTTCTCTTGGAGTAACGGCTTCGGCAGATGAAGCTCCGGCGCTTACGTTTGAATCGAAAGAGATCGAAGTAACAAACGACGGCGTTGTGCTTGACTGTATTTTCAGAAGCGATCTTCCGGAAATACCTTTTGTTAATGTCGATGATTATCTCGATCAGCTCTTTATAATGGATAAAGAGCCTGAGAATATCGGAAACGGTGTCTATTCTTTTGAAAACGGCGGCAATAAAATGACGCTCAACGCAGAGAACGATGTTGTTTCAATCGATAGCTACGAGGGCTTTGTAACGAGTAACCCCAAGAATAACAACGGATATAGACTGTATCCGTTTATTGAGGACGGCAACGGAATGGAGTATGTCGGTGAGTTTAAAGGTGTGGAGTTCGATCTTTCAAAGTACGGTATTGATGTAGTTGAGCAGAATGATAATATATATCTCCCGTTTTGTACGCTGAACGATATCTTTGAAGAATGCAGCTTTGTACTGACGTACAAAAAAGAAAAATTCAAGCTTGAAAACACCAATACTCTGATGGGCTCTAAGGGCAGCCTTGCCGATCGTACAAAAGAGTATGCAGAGTTTTCTTACAACGAGTTCTGCTTTTCAACAGACTGTTTCCACGGCAGACCTTCAAATGCACTGATAACAAAGAGCATAGGGGAGATAGGGCTTGATAAAACTCTTGATACGTATAATACCGTAACACCTCGTATAAAAGAGCTTCTTCTTTCTGAAAGCATAGAAGATTACTGCACAGGTCTTGAATTGCTTCAATACTATGTAGATGACGGCGGTCATACTCATCTTGATTACAGTATAAAAAGCCGTCTGAGCAATTATGGTGTTTCAGATCCTGCGAGCGCAGCCAAAAAGGCATTCGGAGATAGCGTCAATGACGATGTTGCTGCTATTCTTTCATCAAAAGACAACGTTACGACCGCTTATGAACAGGCAAAAGCTTATGTTGCTCAGAAATCAGAAGCGTATAAAACGTTTGAAAAGATAAACGACTGGCAGTGTGCTGCTCTTTACAGAAAGGGAGATACGTTCATTTTTGATCTCGGATATTTTGACGTAGACTGTGTTGAGCCTTTCAAAGAAGCAATGGACATTGCCGGCATTCAGGGCGCAAAGTATTTTATTGTTGATGTAACGTCCAATTCGGGCGGCGACCCTATCGTAGCCGGATACATGCTTTCACTTATGTGCGATAACGTTACATTTACGGAACAGCATATTGTTTCGGGAAACAAAACAAGGTTCACGGGACGGTACGATAAGAATCTTGACGGAGAATACAACGAAAAAGATGACGAGCTGAAATATGATTTCCGCTGTGCTGTTCTCGGAAACCTCGGCAGTTATTCCTGCCCGAATGAGTTTGCTTGCTTAGCACAGGACTGCGGTGTTTGTGTTATCGGCGAACGCACATCCGGAGGAAGCTGCTGTGTTACCACACGGCTTCTTACAACGGGTACAAGTTATAATGTTTCGGGTTATTCGATGTTCCTGCGTGAAAACGGCAAAGACACCGACGAAGGTGTACAGCCGGACATCCCGATGCCGGGCAATGAAGAAGGGTATGAAGGCTTCTTCAATATTGATAAGATGAGAATGGGTATTTCGGAGTTCTACGGCGATCCGACACCTAAGCTCAAAGGTATTTGCGGCGATCTTGACGGAGACAATAGCATAACATCAGCTGATGCTTTGTTTGTGCTCAGGATCAGCATAGGACTTGAGGCGGAAACAGCAGAGAACAAAAATCTTGCAGATGTTGATTCTGACGGCATGATCACATCTTCCGATGCGCTTGCGATACTTCGTTACAGCATAGGCATGAGCGAAGAAAACAGCAGGATCAATAACGAAATAGCAGCATAAAAACAAAAGCCACTGTTATCCAAAAAGGAAAGCAGTGGCTTCTTTGCCGTGTTCTTTATCAGAAGCTGATCGTTACCGTAAAAACATCATCATTTACCGAAGCTCCGTATTTTACATCGTGAAGCTCAAGTATCGACTTTACTATCGAAAGCCCTAAGCCGTTGCCTCTTTTATGTCGGCTTTTGTCTTTTCTGACGTATGGCTGCCAAAGCTGTTTTATCTCGGCTTTCGTCATTGCTTCGCAGCGGTTGCTTATCGTGAAAGTATTATCGTTCACGCCGATCTGTATTTCTGTTTCCGGCAGCGAATACTTCACAGCATTATCTATGAGATTTTTCAGAACTGTAGTTATAAGCTCACGGTCACCATTTACATTGCTGCTGCCGCTGTGAGCAAACGTTATTTTCTTCTTATCGGGCAGAACTGTATAAGAGTGAAGCAGTGATGAGGTCAGTTCACATAAGTCAAACTCAGTCTTGTTCAGCTTCATCTCATATGAGTCAAGCTTGCTCAGATCAATCATTTTATGTACAAGCCCGTTGACCTCGTCGGTCTGTTCTATTATCTTGTCTATGTAAGCGTCACGCTCAGATTCATCTATCTTTTCTTTCAGGCTGTATGCGTAGCCGCTTATTACAAACAGCGGCGTTTTTATATCGTGAGCAAGCGCATTTGTAAGGTCTATCCGCTTTTGTTCCTGGATTATCTGAGCTTTCACCGTATGCCATATCATAACGCAGAGAATTACTGCTATCGTCAGAAAGAAAAAGAAGATACCTGCAATTCCCAACGCCAAGTCCTTTTTGCAGCTGTCAAGGGTGTTTACTTCTTTCGCATACTGAATGATCCAGGCTGCGTCGTTTGTGCTGTTGTTGGGATCATAAAAGTTCATATAGTCATTTGTGTAAAAGATATACGTAAAAAAGCCTATAGGAAACATATCAACAGTGCTTTTTTGCTGATCCTTTGTAAGCGAGCCGATAATGTCCTTGTGATCCGATCCATGCAGAAAGAATTCCTTCGGGATAACATTGCGCTGTATGGCGCTTGTTTGATATACTTCGATACCGTCGATCAGGTTTTCGCTGAGGTCGTATACAAGAGATTCTTCATCGACAAGAAATCTTGGGTCATTGCCGTTTACGAGGACGAGTTTTAATTCAAGCGGTACAAAAACAGTATCAAAGACATGCAGTTTAGTACATATAAGCTCATAATAATTGCCGTCGTTACGAACAGCATTAAGCTTTTCTGATATTTCATCAAACTCTTCGTCCGTCAATCCGGTTTTGATAGTCTGATAGTCAACGAAAGCAACGGCATAGCCTGTAGCGTCTGAGCCGACTTTTACCGAGAATTGCAGTCCGATGCAGTCTTTTGTATCGGAAATGACTTTGTCTGTTCTTCTGTTGGTGATGATCATCTGACTGTTTTTATCGTTGTTAAGCTGCTGTGCATAATAAACGAAATCGTTGTATTCAAGAAAAGAAAACTCCATGTCAGCTTTCGAAGAATTACCGATAGACAGCAGGCTTTTGAAATGAGACAGTTTCTTGACCTCATGGTTCTGAATGTTTAGCTTTTCACTGTTCAGTTTGATAATACAGAACACCGCCGACGCTGTAAGCCATATCGCAAGCATTATTAGTATTATACGCCGAAACAATGTGTTTCTTTGCTTTTTAAGTTTCCCCTCCATCGAGTTCCTCCTTTGCGGACATTTTTCGAGATATACTCTACTCTATTCTATTCTATCAATAAAATCTAAAGCCCGTCTGAAGTTATTATAATATGAATTAAGCAAAAAAACAATATGCGGAGCCTGCAAACCGCCATGTTGAATGTGGAATGCAGGCTCCGCTTTTATCTATTCTTTATGCTAACGCCCTGACAGCTTTCTTGATCCTTTCCATTGCTTCGATCGTAGCTTCATGATCGGCAAAAGACGTGAATCTCATACAGCCCTTGCCGCATTCGCCGAAGCCCTCGCCGGGTGTGCCTACAACGTTTGCATTTTCAAGAACGTAGTCGAAAAACTCCCAGCTGCCCATGCCGTTCGGACATGTTATCCAGATATACGGCGAATTCTTGCCGCCTGTGTACGAGATGCCGAGTTCATCCATAGCGGCTGCTATAACTGACGCATTGCGCTTGTAGTAATCGATATTCTCTCTTGTCTGACGCTGACCCTCGGGGGAGAATACAGCCTGTGCAGCTCTCTGCACGGGGTAAGAAACACCGTTGAACTTCGTTGATTGTCTGCGGTACCAGAGCTTGCCGATGTTGTGGCCGTCTCTTTCAAGCTCTTTCGGGATAACTGTGTATCCGCAGCGCAGACCCGTGAAGCCTGCTGTTTTTGAAAGCGAACAGAACTCTATGGCGCACTGTCTTGCGCCCTCAATGGCAAAAATGCTGCGGGGCAGATCTTCCTGTATAAACGCCTCGTATGCAGCGTCGTAAAGAATGATCGCATCGTTTTCGATAGCGTAATCTACCCATGCTTTGAGCTGTTCTGCGTTGTAAGCGGCGCCTGTCGGGTTGTTCGGTGAGCAGAGATTTATGATATCCGCATGAATGCTCTTGTCGGGCATAGCACAGAAGCCGTTCTCGCTTGAAGAAGGCGCATATACGATCCTGCGTCCTGCCATAATGTTTGAGTCAACGTAAACGGGATAAACGGGGTCTGTAACAAGTACGGTGCAGTCCTTCGAGAAAATGTCACCGATATTGCCGCAGTCGCTCTTTGCGCCGTCGTTTACGAATACCTCCGACGCATCAACGCTCACGCCGAAAGATGCGTAATAGCCGCTGATGGCTTCACGTAAAAAGTCATAACCTTCGTATTCGGGGTAGCCCTTGAAAGTTTCCTTAACGCCCATCTCGTCTGCGGCGTTCCTGATAGCTTCAACAACAACGGGAGCAAGGGGGAGCGTTACATCTCCGATGCCCATTCTGATGATCTTTTTATCGGGGTGAGACTCCGAGTAATTCTTTGTCCTTCTTGCGACCTCGGCAAAAAGATAGCTCTCACCGAGATTATCAAAATTTCTGTTGACCTTCATCTGTCAGACCTCCACTTCGCCGTCAAAAGAGAACTCGGCAGCGCCTGTCATAAGAACTCTTTCTCCTGTGTATTTTATCGTAAGCACGCCGCCTTTAAGGTGTACGTTTATATCCTCGTTCATCGGGCAGATACCGTTTGCAACAGCAGCTGTAACTGTTCCGCAGGCGCCTGTACCGCAGGCAAGAGTTTCACCGCTTCCACGCTCCCATACACGCATTCTCAGGTCGTTCTTACCGAGAATGTTTACAAACTCAATGTTTGCTCTGTCGGGGAAAAACTCGTGGTTTTCAAGCGGCTTGCCGACTTTTTCAAGTTCGATCTCGTCTGTCGGTGTATCTGTAAAGATAACGCAGTGAGGGTTGCCCATATCAACGAAAGTATAAAGATACTCGCCGTATTCTGTCGAGATCTTTTCTTTCACAGCGCCTGTCTTCGGCGTTCCCATATCGACCGTAACTGTCTCGGCTTTGCCGTCCTTTGTGTGTATGTCGAGGATCTTTATGCCCGACTTTGTTTCAAGCGTAACTGTCTGTTTGTCAGTAAGGCCTCTGTCATAAACAAACTTTGCGATACATCTTGAAGCGTTGCCGCACATAGCGCCCTCGCTTCCGTCGGCATTGAACATTCTCATTCTGAAATCGGCTTTGTCGGACGGCATTATCAGAACGATGCCGTCGCCGCCTATGCCGAAATGACGATCCGAAAGCTTTATCGAAAGGCTTTCGGGGTCTTCCGGCGCAGGGTGATTTATACAGTCGAAATAAATATAATCGTTGCCCAAGCCCTGCATTTTCGTAAACTGTAATCTCATAATAAACACTCCAAAAAAGGGGAGAGGAAGGCAAGCTCTTTTTTTGAAACTGCCTTCCTCCCTTCAAATCATTATCAATAACTGCCTGTTGCAGATAATCAGATCATATTGGTATATCTCATAAGGAATTTGTCAACTTCCTTTGCGGCTGCTCTGCCTTCGCTTATTGCCCATACAACAAGGCTCTGACCTCTGTGCATGTCGCCTGCTGTAAATACCTTTTCGGCGCTTGTCGAATACTTGCCCTCTTCTGTCGAAACATTGGAGCGTGCGTTCGTTTCCGTACCGAATGCAGATGTTACGTACTCCTCCGAACCGAGGAAGCCTGCTGCGATAAGGAGCATATCTGCTTCTACCGTGTATTCGCTGCCCTCAACAGGCGTCATAACGAGTCTGCCTGTCTTCTCGTCCTTCTTTGCTTCAAGCTTAACAAGCTCGGCAGCTTTCAGATTGCCGTTTTCGTCTCCGATAAGACGTTTGATCGTTGTCTGATACACTCTCGGGTCGTGGCCGAATACAGCGGCTGCTTCTTCCTGACCGTAATCTGTCTTGCAGACACGGGGCCACTGCGGCCACTCGTTGCCCTTTGCACGGCAATCGGGAAGCTTGGGCATCATTTCAAGCTGTGTTACCGATTTGCAGCCGTGACGCATACATGTTCCTACGCAGTCGTTGCCGGTGTCGCCGCCGCCTACAACGAGAACGCTCTTGTCCTTTGCGCTGATGTAGTTTCCGTCTGCATATTCATTGTCAAGGAGCGCTTTTGTTGTGGATTTAAGGAAATCAACCGCAAAATGAACGCCCTTTAGATCTCTGCCCTCAACGTTAAGGTCACGGGGTTTGGAAGCGCCGCAGCAGAGAACTACTGCATCGTATTCATTGAGGATATCCTGTGCGGAAACATCCGAGGCGATGTTGCAGTTCGTTTTGAACTGTACACCCTCTTCTGCCATGAGGCCTATCCTGCGCATAACGATGCGCTTGTCAAGCTTCATATTGGGGATACCGTACATCAGAAGTCCGCCCGGACGGTCGGAACGCTCGAATACGGTTACGTTGTGACCTCTCTTGTTGAGCATCTCTGCGCATGCAAGACCGGAAGGACCGGAACCGATAACGGCAACACGCTTGTTGGTTCTGATGACCGGCGGCTTCGGCGTCATGAAGCCGTTTGCAAAGCCGTACTCGATAATGGAAAGCTCGTTGTCGTGAACGGTTACGGGGCTGTCGTTCATGCCGCATGTGCAGGCAGCTTCGCAAAGAGCGGGGCAAACTCTTCCCGTGAACTCCGGAAAGCAGTTCGTTTTGAGCAGTCTGTTCAGAGCATGCTCGAAGTGTCCGCTGTAAAGCTCGTCGTTCCATTCGGGGATAAGGTTGTGGAGCGGACAGCCCGAGACCATACCGTTGAGCTTCATAGCCGACTGGCAGAACGGAACGCCGCAGTTCATGCAGCGAGCCGCCTGCTTCCTGCGCTCGTCATAATCGAGCGCAGTGTGAAATTCGTCAAATGATTTTATTCTTTCTTCGGGAGATACCGTCGTGTTGCCGACTCTTTCATACTCCATGAATCCTGTTGACTTACCCATTCTGATTTTCTCCCTTCTGTGAAGCGTAGAACGCCTCTAAAACTGCCTGCTCTCCGACAAATCCCTTTTCTTCAAATCTGCCGATAAGTCCGAGCATCTTATTGTAATCGTTGGGCATTACCTTTTTGAAATTGGGAAGATAGAGGTCGAAGTCCTCAAGCATTCTTCCTGCGAGCGGTGAATTTGTTGCTTCAAAGTGATTGCGGATCATTGTTTTCAGCTCGTCGATGTCGTGCTTTTCTGTTACCTCGCTCATTGTAACAAGCTCCTTGTTGAGCTTTAAGTAAAGATCGTGAGCCTCGTCGTAAACGTAAGCTATACCGCCGCTCATACCTGCCGCAAAGTTGCGTCCTGTTTTGCCGAGGATAACTACACGGCCGCCTGTCATGTATTCGCATCCGTGGTCGCCGACGCCCTCACATACGGCGTATGCGCCCGAGTTTCTGATACAGAAACGTTCGCCTGCGATACCGTTTACATAAGCCTCGCCGCTTGTTGCACCGTAAAGCGCAACGTTACCGATAATAATATTTTCTTCTGCCTTGAACTTGCTCTCCTTCGGAGGATAAACGATAAGCTTACCGCCCGAAAGGCCTTTGCCGAAGTAGTCGTTTGAGTCGCCCTCAAGTCTCAGTGTAAGACCCTTCGGGATAAATGCGCCGAACGACTGTCCGCCGCCGCCCGTACACTGAACTGTGTAGAAGTCGTCTTCAAGTGTGCTGCCGAATTTCTCCGTAATAACAGAACCGAAGATCGTACCGAGAGCACGGTCTGTGCTCGTTACGTCTACCTTGACGGTCTTCTTTGTGCGGTTCTGCATTGCCTTTTTGAACTTCGGGATAAGAACGCTCTCATCTATCGTGCTGTGAAGCTCGAAGTCGTATGTGTCGTTCGGATCGAAGTGTGTTTTCTCTTCGTTGATGAAGTCACGGCTGAGAATACCGGAAAGGTCTATCATCTCGGCACGGTTTGTTACCTGCTTCTCCTTAACGGTGAGAAGATCGGTTCTGCCTACAAGCTCGGAAACAGTTCTTACGCCGAGCTGTGCCATGATCTCACGAAGCTCCTGAGCTATGAACATCATGAAGTTAACGATGTATTCGGGCTTTCCTGCAAAGCGCTTTCTGAGCTCCGGGTTCTGTGTTGCGATACCAACGGGGCATGTGTCAAGGTTGCAGACTCTCATCATAACGCAGCCCATAGTAACGAGCGGAGCAGTAGCAAAACCGAATTCGTCTGCGCCGAGCATTGCAGCTATTGCAACGTCTTTGCCGCTCATGAGCTTACCGTCTGTCTCGATCATAACACGGGAACGAAGACCGTTCTGAATGAGCGTCTGATGTGTCTCTGCAAGACCAAGCTCCCACGGAAGACCTGCGCCGTGAATGGAGCTCAGCGGTGCAGCACCCGTTCCTCCGTCGTAACCGGAGATGAGCACTACCTGTGCGCCTGCCTTTGCAACGCCTGCTGCGATCGTTCCGACGCCTGCTTCGGAAACGAGCTTTACGGAGATGCGAGCTTTTCTGTTTGCGTTCTTGAGGTCGTAGATAAGCTGTGCAAGGTCCTCGATCGAGTAGATGTCATGATGCGGGGGAGGCGAGATGAGCGATACGCCCGGAGTTGAGTAACGGTTCTTTGCGATCCACGGATAGACTTTCTTGCCGGGAAGATGTCCGCCCTCGCCGGGCTTTGCACCCTGAGCCATCTTGATCTGGATCTCTTTTGCGCTGAGAAGATATTCGCTCGTTACGCCGAAACGTCCCGAAGCTACCTGCTTGATAGCGGAGTTTCTGTTTGTGCCGAGTCTTTCGGGAGCTTCGCCGCCCTCACCGGAGTTCGATTTTCCGCCGAGCATGTTCATAGCCTGAGCCATGCACTCGTGCGCTTCCTGAGAGATGGAGCCGTAGCTCATTGCGCCTGTCTTAAAGCGCTTTACGATCTCGCTTGCAGGCTCTACTTCCTCGATCGGGATAGGCGTGCAGTTATCATAATCAAATTCCATCAGACCTCTGAGCGTGTGCGGAACGTTCTCATCGTCTACCATAGCGGTGTACTCTTTGAAGCGCTTGTAGCTGCCCGTCTGAGCAGCGTCACGAAGAGCGATGATCGTCTGAGGATTGTACATATGATCTTCTTTGTCGCTTCCCGAGCGGAGCTTATGTGTGCCTACGCTGTCGGTAGAAGTATCAACGCCGAGTCCGAGCGGGTCGAATGCGTGGTCGTGTCTCCACTCAACGCCTTCACCAATCTCGTTAAGTCCGATACCGCCTACACGGCTTACGGTGTTCGTAAAGTATTTGTCGATAACATCCTGTCTGATGCCGACTGCCTCGAATATCTGCGATGACTGATACGAATGTATAGTGGAGATACCCATCTTTGAAGCGATCTTTACGATGCCGTGAAGGATAGCTGCGTTATAGTCTCTGATAGCTGTGTGGTAGTCCTTGTCAAGAAGACCCTTGTCGATAAGCTCTGTGATACATTCCTGAGCAAGATAAGGATTGACAGCTCTTGCACCGTAGCCGAGAAGTGCTGCAAAGTGATGTACCTCGCAAGGCTCTGCGCTTTCAAGAACGATCGAAACGGCGGTGCGCTTCTTTGTTCTGATAAGGTACTGCTCCATAGCCGATACAGCAAGCAGCGAGGGGATAGCTACGTGGTTCTCGTCAACGCCTCTGTCGGAGAGGACGATTATATTAGCGCCCTTTCTGTACTCTCTGTCAACCGAAACGAACAGTCTGTCAAGAGCACGCTCAAGCGGCGTGTTTTTGTAGTAGAGAAGCGATACAACGGCAGTTTTGAAGCCCGGGCGCTTGATAGCCTTGATCTTCATAAGGTCAACGCTTGTGAGGATCGGATTGTGTATCTCAAGCATGTTGCAGTTTTCTGCCTTTTCGTCGAGCAGATTACCGTCGGAACCTACGTAAACGGCTGTGTCCGTTACGATCTCTTCACGGATAGCGTCGATCGGAGGGTTCGTTACCTGAGCGAAGCTCTGCTTGAAGTAAGAGAACAGCGACTGGTGCTTTTCGGAAAGAACTGCAAGCGGAATATCCGTACCCATAGCAGCTGTAGGCTCTGTGCCTGCCTTTGCCATAGGAAGAATGATGTTTTTGATCTGCTCGTATGTGTAGCCGAAAGCCTTGTAGAGTCTGTCACGCTGCTCCTGAGAGTGCATCTCGACTTTGTGGTTCGGGATAGGCAGCTCCGCAAGCTTTACGAGGTTGCCGTCGAGCCATTCGCCGTAAGGCTTTTCAAGCGTGTAGCGGCGCTTGCACTCCTCATCGGAGATCACACGGCGTGCGATGAGGTCAACAAGAAGCATCTTGCCGGGCTGGAGTCTGCTCTTTTTAACGATAGTCTCGTTGTCAACGGGAAGAACGCCTACCTCGGACGAGAGAATGAGCATATCGTCGTTTGTAATGTAATAACGTGACGGGCGAAGTCCGTTTCTGTCAAGAACGGCGCCTACTGTATCACCATCGGAGAAGAGGATAGCCGCAGGGCCGTCCCACGGCTCCATCATCGTGGAGTAGTAGTGATAAAAATCACGCTTTTCACGAGTGATCGTCTTATCATGTGCATACGGCTCAGGGATAGTTACCATGAGAGCCTTAGGAAGCTCCATGCCGTTCATCATGAGGAATTCGAGCGTATTGTCGAGCATAGCGGAGTCGGAACCCGAAGCGTTGATAACGGGAAGCACCTTGTCGAAGTCGTCCTGCATGATGGGGCTTGTCATTGTCTCTTCACGGGCGAGCATTCTGTCGAAGTTGCCTCTGATCGTGTTGATCTCACCGTTGTGAAGGATCACTCTGTTCGGATGAGCACGCTCCCATGACGGATTTGTGTTCGTTGAGAATCTTGAATGAACGAGAGCAAGAGCACTCTTGTATTTCTCGTTGTTAAGGTCAAGATAGAACTTACGGAGCTGTTCTACAAGAAGCATACCCTTGTAAACGATCGTTCTTGAAGAGAACGAACAGACGTATGTGTTGTCGTTCGACTGCTCGAACTCACGTCTGATAACGTACAGCTTGCGGTCAAATTCAAGACCTTTCTTTATGTTGTCGGGCTTCTTTACGAAGCACTGCATGATGTGCGGCATACAGTCGAGAGCTTTCTTGCCGATAGCTGTGCTGTCGGTGGGAACGTCTCTCCAGCCGAGAAGCGAAGTGCCTTCTTTTTCACAGATGATCTCAAGCATCTTCTTAGCCTGGCTGCATTTGAGTTCGTCCTGCGGGAAGAAGAACATGCCCACGCCGTACTCTCTCTTGCCGGGAAGATCGATACCGCTTTTCTCTGCTTCTGCTTTGAAGAAGTCGTGCGAGATCTGCACAAGGATACCTACGCCGTCGCCTGTTTCGCCCGATGCGTCCATGCCTGCACGGTGCTTGAGCTTTTCAACGATAGATAAAGCGTCGCTTACTACCTTGTGGCTCTGCTCGCCTTTGATGCTTACAACAGCGCCGATACCGCAGGCGTCGTGTTCAAATTCGGGTCTGTAAAGTGTTTTTTTCTCATTCATTTTGATCTGCCTCACTTTGCTTTAGAGCTGCTTCGATAAGACCCGTGAACAACGGGTGCGCCTTGTTCGGGCGGCTTTTAAATTCTGGGTGGAACTGCACGCCGATGTAGAAATCATTGTCGGGTGCTTCGATCGTTTCAACGATCGTTCCGTCCGGTGATGTTCCGCTGAGAACAAGACCGTTATCTTTAAGAATATCTCTGTATTCGTTGTTGAATTCATATCTGTGACGGTGACGCTCCGAAATTTCGGGCTTGCCGTAACATTTGAAGAGTTTGGTGTTTTCGTCTATCTTACAAGGATAAGCGCCGAGTCTCAGCGTGCCGCCCTTGTCTACGGTGTTGCTCTGATCGGGCATAAAGTCGATCACCTTGTGAGCGGTGTTTTCATCAAATTCGCCTGAGTTTGCGTCTTCAAATCCGACTACATCTCTTGCGTATTCTATAACGGCGATCTGCATTCCGAGGCAAATACCGAGGTACGGTACGTTGTTTTCTCTCGCATATCTTGCCGTTTCGATCATGCCGGGGATTCCTCTGCTTCCGAAGCCTCCCGGAACGATGATGCAATTGCATTTTGAAAGAACAGCGGCTGCATTATCTTTCGTTATCGTTTCGCTGTCGATCCATTCTATCTCGGTGTGAGTTCCGAGCGCAAAGCCTGCGTGGTGGATCGCTTCCGCAACGGAAAGATAAGCATCGTGAAGCTGTACATATTTTCCGACGATGCCGACCGTGATCTCTTTGCTGCGGTTGTGAATGCTTCTGAGCATGTTCGTCCATTCGGTAAGATCGGGAGTTTCGGCTTCAATGTGAAGCTTTTTGCATACTACATTCGAGAAGCCCGACTCTTCAAGCATGATCGGCGCTTCGTAAAGAACGGGAACGTTCAGATTCTGTATTACGCAGTCCTCTGTAACGTTGCAGAAGAGCGATATCTTTTTAAATATGTTTTCGTCAAGCGGTTCGCTGCAGCGAAGAACTATGATATCGGGCTTTATTCCCATGCCTTGAAGCTCTCTTACAGAGTGCTGAACAGGCTTTGTTTTGTGTTCGCTTGAACAGCTGAGATAGGGAACAAGGGCAACATGGATATAACAGGCATTTTCCTGTCCTACTTCAAGTCCGACCTGACGAATCGCCTCAATGAACGGCTGGCTCTCAATGTCGCCCGTTGTGCCGCCGATCTCGGTAATAACGATATCTGCACCGCTTTTTTTACCTACATTATAGATGAAAGACTTTATCTCGTTCGTAACGTGGGGGATCACCTGAACCGTTTCGCCGAGGTACTCGCCCTTACGCTCCTTGCTGAGAATGTTCCAGTAAACTTTACCTGTGGTAAGGTTTGAATACTTGTTCAGATCCTCGTCAATGAATCTCTCGTAATGGCCGAGATCAAGGTCTGTTTCGGCTCCGTCTTCCGTTACGTAAACTTCACCGTGCTGATACGGGCTCATCGTACCGGGGTCTACGTTGATGTAGGGGTCAAGCTTCTGAGCCGCTACTTTAAGGCCTCTCTCTTTGAGCAGCCGTCCGAGCGATGCCGCCGTGATCCCCTTTCCCAGACCCGAAACAACGCCGCCTGTAACAAAAATATACTTTGTCATTTTTATCCTCCTCAATCATCGTCATCCGAAAGCTCTTCAATGATCGCTTTGGCAACTTCGATCTTCTTTTTTGAACTGTCCATTGCAGTTTTTTCTATATATCTGTGAGCCTGCTCTTCGGTCATTCTCTGTTCGGTCATGAGCAGCATTTTTGCTTTTGTTATCGCCTTGACTTCGCTCAATCTCTGACGAAGCTCGTTTGAATGATCCCGAAGCTTTTTCATTCTTGAAATTGACGACGACAGAAGCATCACAGTCTGATACAATACCGATTTATACAGAACCGACGGCAGCGTTACGACTCCGAGCGGTTCAAGAGTGTATGCCGTTTTTTCAACAAAATCGGGTTTTACTATCACAGCCGCCGCACACTTCGGTGCGATATCCTTTGCAAGTGATGTACCGAATTCATCGGAAAGCGGCGTGTCTATGATAACGATATCGACTTCGGAGCTTACGAGTATCCGTCTTGCCTCCGCTGCGCTTGTTACCGTTCGGACAGGGTGGAACTTATCCTTCGGTATTGCAGAACGTATGAACTCTGTCATCTTCGGCTTTTTTGATACGATCAAAACGCTTCTTAGTTCCGGCTGCACTCGGTTCACCTCCCCGATGTTTCATTAAGGAAAAATCTACAGCAGTGAAAAGCAATTATAATGAACTGCGGAAATAACCGCCCGGTAAGTATTTTTTGATGAACTCGCTTTTTCTTGCAATGTCGAGCGCTTCCTCATATGAAGAGGGAAGAGCTTCGAGCGTATCGGTCAGCTCTTTGTCAGCCGAGAAAAGATTAACGTTTATCGGCTCGGGCGGCTCGATGTTATCTTTGATGCCCTCAAGTGCTGCATAAATAAGAAGCGTATATGCAACGTAAAGATTAACGGTAGGATCGGGTGATCTCAGCTCAAGACGTTTGTACTCGCCTTTTGCAGCAGGAATTCTGATAAGCTGCGATCTGTTTTCATGCGACCATGAAACGTATTTCGGAGCTTTTTCCTTTCCGAAACGCTTGTATGAATCCTCGCAGGGATTAAGGAATGCTGTCATCTCACGAACGTGACGAAGTATTCCTGCAAGCATGTTCCTTGAATAGTCCGTGCCGTCGTTTGATCGTACCGACATATTTATGTGAAGTCCGCTTCCGCTCTTGTCGGGAAGAGGCTTCGGTGAAAAGTCTGCGTAAAGACCGTTGATATTTGAAATAGTGGAAACGACCGACTTGAACGTTACGCCGTTGTCTGCCGAGGAGAGAGCGCCGCTGTATTTGAAGTCGATCTCGTTCTGACCGGGTCCCATCTCGTGGTGCGACGTTTCGGGGATAATGTTCATATCAAGCAGCGTCAGGCATATCTCTCTGCGGATATCCTCGCCCTTGTCCTTCGGCGCTATATCCATATAGCCTGCGTTGTCAAACGGAATGTCGGTGGGGTTGCCATCTTCGTCGCATTTGAAAAGGTAAAACTCGAATTCCGAACCGAAGTAGAACTTAACGCCGTTTTTCTTTGCCTCTCTGACTGCGTTTTCAAGAAGAAGCCTGCTGTCAAGCTCAAACGGCTCGCCGTTCGGTCTGTATATGTGGCAGAACATTCTTGCAACACGTCCCTCGGAAGGCCTCCAGGGAAGTATCTCGATCGTCTGCGGCATCGGTTTAAGTAAAAGATCGGAGTAAAGCTCATCGCCGAACCCCTTTATGCTCGATGCGTCAAAAGCGATGCCGTCTTCAAATGCTCTTTTTAATTCCGAGGGCAATATTGAAATATTTTTTTGAAATCCTGCAATATCTACAAAGGCGAGCCTGATGAATCTTATGTCTTCGCCTTCAATGAACTCCATCAGCTCTTCGTAGCTGCTGTACATGTTGTTTTGCCTCCTTTTTTATACTCATTTGTAGCCGTTCTGTATTGTCGAATGCATTGAAGTTCCGCATTCTGTCTGAATTAATTATAAAAATAGCGTCCACTGCAAGGGGGCACTGGTCCCCTCTGCAATGAACGCCGTTGCTCATTGATCTAACACAATTATTTTACATATTTATACGCATTTTGTCAAGCGCTGCGGTACTGAATTTTAATAAATAGATGTAACCGTTTTTGTACTAAAAGCCCAAAAGCAATAATGCGTTTTGCAGGATTTCATTTTTGAAAATTCATATTCATTGATTTCTTCAATTTTTTCAAACGTTTTTTGCTCACTTTCCGTGTGCGTTCTATATCATATGAAAGAGGGTGCGTGCAAATTATGCAAAATTGCATCGAAATTTGTGCTGACTAACTGTTAATTTCAATAATCTTGCAAGAATCGAAAAAAATATTTCAAAAAACCGTTGACAAACAACAACGCAGGGCGTATAATGACAGCGTAGATACGGCAAGGATGTCGTGAGCAGTAAGGCTCGTGATATCCTTAGCCGTTTTTTTATTTTGTTTTTAATTTTCAAATTTTTTTACAGGAGTTGTTACTTATGGCAAACGTACCCGAATTATTCGGAAGCATGGTTTTTAACGATCGCAAAATGGAGGAAAGACTTCCTCACGCTGTTTATAAAGCGCTGAAGAGAACTATCAGCAACGGCGAGCCGCTTGATCCGAGCGTTGCAAACGCTGTTGCAAATGCGATGAAGGAATGGGCAGTCGAGATGGGCTGTACTCATTACACACACTGGTTCCAGCCGATGACAGGTATCACAGCCGAGAAGCACGACAGCTTTATTTATCCCTCCAGCGACGGACAGGTTATCATGGAGTTCTCCGGTAAAGAGCTTATCAAGGGCGAGCCAGATGCGTCAAGCTTCCCCTCGGGCGGTATCAGAGCTACATTTGAAGCAAGAGGCTATACAACATGGGATCCGACATCCCCTGCATTTATAAGAGACAAAACACTTTATATCCCGACAGCATTCTGCTCCTACACAGGCGAAGTGCTCGACAAGAAAACTCCGCTGCTCCGTTCTATGGAGAAGCTCAGCAACGTAGCAGTCGAACTGCTTCATATCCTCGGCAAAGAAGATGTTGCAAGAGTTACAACAACAGTCGGCCCCGAGCAGGAGTACTTCCTTATCGACAAGGAAATGTACGATCAGCGCCCCGACCTTATCTATACAGGCAGAACACTTTTCGGTGCTCCCGCTCCGAAGGGTCAGGAGCTTGCAGACCACTACTTCGGCTCTATCAAGACAAGAGTTGCTGCATTCATGGCAGACCTTGACGAAGAGCTCTGGAAGCTCGGCGTTATGGCAAAGACAAAGCACAACGAGGTAGCACCCTCGCAGCATGAGCTTGCTCCGATCTTCGCTACATCGAATATCGCAACAGACCATAACGAGCTTACAATGGAAGTTATGAAGAAGACAGCCGAGAAGCACGGCCTTGTATGCCTGCTCCACGAGAAGCCCTTTGCAGGCGTTAACGGAAGCGGTAAGCACAACAACTGGTCTCTCTCTACAAACACAGGCGAGAACCTTCTCGATCCCGGCAAGAAGCCCGAAGAGAATCTCCAGTTCCAGCTTTTCCTTGCAGCTATCGTAAAGGCTGTTCATGAGTATCAGGATCTTCTCCGTCTTACAGTAGCAAGCGCAGGCAACGACCACAGACTCGGCGCTAACGAGGCACCTCCGGCTATCATCTCGATGTACCTCGGCGACGACCTCGGCGCACTTGTTGATTCTATCATCAACGGCACAGAGTACCACAGCGCAGGCAAGATCAACATGCTCACAGGCGTTGACGTACTTGCAGATTTCCGTAAGGATACATCGGACAGAAACCGTACATCTCCGTTTGCATTCACAGGCAACAAGTTTGAGTTCCGTGCGCTCGGTTCATCGCTCAACATCGCTTGCCCGAACTATATGCTCAACACAATGGTAGCAGATGAACTTGCACAGTTCATTGAAGAGCTCAAGGGCGCAGATGATCTCGATGCAGCTATCAAGGCTCTCGTTAAGAAGACTCTTACAGAGCATCAGAACATCATCTTCAACGGCGACAACTACTCCGACGAGTGGGTCGAGGAAGCAGAGAGAAGAGGTCTTCTGAATCTCCGTTCCATGCCCGAAGCAATGGCTCATTATGTAGACAAGAAGAATATCGACCTCTTCGTAAGAAACGGCATCGTTTCCGAAGCAGAGATCTATGCACGTTACGAGATCGAGCTTGAAAGCTACTCAAAGCAGCTCCACATCGAGGCTCTCACAATGATCGACATGGCAGAGAAGAACATCACTCCTGCTGTTATCGAGTTTGTAAACTCCCTCACAGACGCTGCACTTTCCAAGAAGGCTCTCGGCGCATACTCCGTATATGCAGAGACAACGCTCGTATCCGAGCTTTCCGAGAAGCTTGAAGCATTTGTAAAGAAGACAGAGGAGCTCAAAGCAGCCGTAGACGGCGCAGCAGGTCTTGAAGGACTTGAGCTTGCTATGTACTACCGTGAGAAGGTATTCGCACTTATGAACGAGCTGAGAGTTCTCGGCGACGCTATGGAGCGCAAGACATCAGAGAAGTATTGGCCGTATCCTTCCTACGGCGAGATCCTTTTCGGCGTTTGATATAAACCATATTAAGGCTAACACCGCAGACAGTTCCCAAACGGGCTGTTTGCGGTGCTTTTTTGCGTGAATATCAATTGCACAAATAATATTATAGATTTGCGAAATATTTGTAGAAACTCATTGAAATCCTGCTTCTTCTGTGATATAATAAAACTGTATATCATAGAAAGTAAGGTGGATATCTATGGAGCAAATGCTGTTTACCGAGTACAGAACATTGTTTATTTCAAACCGTGAGCACCCTCATGTCATCAGGCTCAGGATAAGAATGCGTGATCTTATCGATCCGATCGCTATGAGGTGGTCGGTAGATCAGACAATGAAGCGATACCCTTACTTCTGCGTTGAACTAAAATGTAATGAGAATAATCAGTATTATTTTGCCGAAAACGACAGGCCTGTTACGATAAGCCGTTCAATGCAGGGAGTCGATCTTAACACTGCCGATTCCAATTTCCATATGATCGCTTTTTCGTGGTCTGATAACTGGGTCACAATGGATATATCTCATGCCGTTACCGACGGTAAGGGCGCATACGAGATAATAAGGACTTTTCTTTATTATTACTGCTCGAAACGTTATAACGTAGCTCTCTCCGAAGAGGGCATTCGTCTTGCCGAAGACGAGATCTCGCCGGAGGAATGGATAAATCCCGTTATGGAAGACATCGATCTTCCCGAGCCGGGCAGAGTGCAGTTTTCAAAGGCGCTTGATCTTGTTGAAGCAGGCCGCCTCGGAAGCGACTGGACAAAAACGGTCTATAACATAACGATAGACGAAGACGAGTTCATGCGTTTTAATGTTGAAAACGACGGCAGCCCCGCAACGATGACAGCGCTCTTTCTCAGCCGTGCGATTGCAAAGCTCTATCCGGAAGCAGAGGACAGTATCCGCATTTGCGTTGCGGTAAATCAGCGTATCGCACTTAAAAAGCCTTTGGCACATCAGAATCTTGTAGGCGGCGCATTTTTGGAGTATAAAGACAAGATGCGTGATTGGCCGCTTGACCGTCAGGCGACCGCTTTCAGAGGAATGGTGTTCGCTCAGACACAGGAAGAAAAAGTTCTGGCAGCAATTGCTTCTCAAAAGCGTATCGCACAAATGATGATGTCTATGACCACAGATAAAGAAAGAGCGGCAATGGCAAGGCAGATGGATAAAATGGCGAGCAGCTATATGTGCGCATGCGTCAGCTATGTAGGCAAGGCGGATTATAAAGAAGCGGAGCAGTATGTGCGTGATTTCAGAACATGGACAAGCAGTACGGGCGACGCACTTTTAGTCGAGATATCCGCCGTTAACGGCAGGTTCAGTCTTGATTTTATCCAGCCGTTCTTCTCGCCGCTTTATGTCAATGCATTCTTGTCGGAGCTTGAAGAAAACGGCATTACATACGATCTTCAGGACGTAAGACACCTTGAACTTCCTAATGTGAAGCTTCCCTGGACACGCTTCTGAAAATAGGGAAACGCAGTGCTTCTTAAAAAAAGCCGGTAAGACGTGAACCGATAGGGGAGAAGCAGCAGTTCACTATTCATAAAACCGGATATTCTCAGTAAAAAAGCTGCCCGCCGATAGTGTCCGGCGGGCAGTGATCGTGTTTTACAGTTTTGAATAGCCGAAGCTGTTTACAAGCGCTTCTATTCGCTTTCCCTCATTGCAGTACGGGCAGCGGTTCGGCTTGAAGCTCTGATAGTCGCCGAGATCGTTCGGGTCGAATATCGATTTTACGGCAGTGCCGTCACATTCACCGACAGTGGCAAAAATCCCTGCCACGCCTACGACCTTGCCGCCGTAGTAAGTGATAGCGTCCATCGCTGCGAGTGCGCTTTTGCCTGTAGTAACAGAAGCCGCAAGAACGAGCACCTTTTTGCCCGAAAGCATCGGGATATGGTTATCTCTGAACATTATCTGACCGCCCGAGATGTATTCGGGGGACATAACGAAAATGTCTCTGTCTTTATTGATGTTCATCATGTGGTTGTCGCTTGTCAGCTCGTTTGCAAGACAAGTTCCCACAACTTCCATGCCGTCTATGCAGAGGATACTGTCAACGATAGTATGTGTCCGATAGTTTTCTGCAAGTTCCCTGGCAACTGCCTTTGCTTCTTTGAGATTCATTTTCTGCGAAGTAACGTCCACAAAGTAGTTCGTGTGACTGTGCAGCGTTGCAAAATGACCTTTTTTAACGTGCAGCATTACCTCGCTGTTTTCTGCTCTTATAATGTATTCCTCTGCCATTGTTTCACCTCATTAAAGAATTGTTATACTCTTCTCATTCATTTTACTACAATTCTTTCGTTAAATCAAGTGTTTTTTGGAGAAAAATATGAAATCTCTATAAAACGTAATGGAAAGATCGCTGCAGTGTATCGTGTTAAAAATGAATAATACAAAACAAAAGACCCGACACGTTCATGTCAGGTCTTTTGCTTTGGCTGGGCCGGCGGGATTCGAACCCACGAGATGACGGAGTCAAAGTCCGTTGCCTTACCGCTTGGCGACGGCCCAATAAAAAAACAAGCTGTTATAATTACTATATAACAGCCAAATGGTGACCCATCGGGGATTCGAACCCCGGACACCTTGATTAAAAGTCAAGTGCTCTGCCAACTGAGCTAATGGATCAAAAAAGGGTGGATAATCGGATTCGAACCGATGGTCTCTGGTGCCACAAACCAGCGCTTTAACCAACTAAGCTATACCCACCATATCTTAATTTTTTGTCGCTGTCTTTCGACGACTATTACATTATACTATGCTGCAAAGGATTTGTCAAGGGATTTATTCGCTTTTTTTAAAAATTTTTTCTATTCGGGAAAGATCACCTGATTTTTATCTTGATGTTTATTGTTTGTATATATAGATTAATAAATTACATATAGATATAAATGAATTGTAACTTTTGAAAATTTTAAATTATCCGAAACTCTATTGAAATTGTTTTTATATTGTGGTAAAATTATACAAGCAGCGGAATGTTCAGACCGTATATTCCGAAATTGAATATCAGGAGGATTTTATTATGAAAAAAATTGCAAAGCTTGCAGCAGCAACATTTGCTTCATCACTGCTTGTTCTTTCCATGCTTCCGTTCGCAGCATCGGCGGAGTCTGTTACTTCGGGAGATTATTCCTATGAAGTTCAGGGAGGAGAAGTTGTGATTGTAAGCTACGACGGTGAAGACGAAGAGATCGTTATTCCTTCATCTCTTGACGGTAAAAAGGTTACTCAGATCGGTGAAAAGGCTTTTTACGGCAACGGTGATCTTACCTCTGTCGAAGTTCCCGACGGCGTTACAAAGATCGCAGACCATGCTTTTGCTATCGACAAGCAGATCGAAACAGTAACTCTCCCTGCATCTCTCAAAGAGATAGGCGAGGAAGCTTTCCAGCAGTGCGATTCACTTACAACGCTTAATTTCTCGGGCGATGAGACAACATGGAACGCTATCAATATTGCAGCAGGCAACGAGTCTTTGACAAACAATAAGCCTAACTATAATGTTGCTCTTACAAAGCAGGAAGATACTTCGAGCGAGACAACATCGAGTGAGACAACATCGAGCGAGACAACGTCAAGTGAGACAACGTCGAGCGAGACAACGTCAAGTGAAACAACATCAAGCGAGACAACGTCAAGTGAGACAACATCGAGTGAGACAACGTCAAGCGAGACAACATCGAGTGAAGCTTCGTCAAGCGAGGCGTCCTCAAGCGCAGCAGCAACAACAGGCACAGACAGCAGCGAAGCTGCTCCGCAGAGTTCGGGCGTGAATATCGCATATGTTATCGGCGGTATTCTTGTAGGTATTGCAGTTCTTGATATTATTTACTTCTCGATCAACAAGCCGAAGCCCGATGAGACTATCTAAGGAAGCATCGCACAAATGACAGTGTTTTGCTTGTTGTGACTTTATCAGCTTAATATTATACAATAAAAGCAGTCGGAGATGTTTCTTCGGCTGCTTTCACATTTCTCCGATACTTGCATAGTATGATAAAGGAAGAAAAAAAGACCGCAATAATGCGGTCAAAAAGGAGAAATAAGATGGATAATTTTGAAGACCTGATGATGCTTGCAGGGCTTTCGGGGGAGTCGCCGACACCGCTTCCCGAAAAGGTCGTGCCTGCAATGGCGTATGTGCCGTACCAGCAGCCCGGCAAGGTTTACAGTGTCGATCATGCTATAGAAAAGGGAACGATGTTCCCCGAATTAAGCAAGCCGTTTCTTTGCGGCAAGGAGGCAAAGAAATGACAGAAAGACAAAAGCTTGCCCGGCAGATAGCTGCATACGATTTTGCGATAGTCGAGCTTAATCTTTATCTTGATACGCACCCGAACGACAACGCCGCAAAGCGCCGCCTTTCCGACAGCGAGCATAAGAGCGGCGAACTCAGGCGTGAGTATGAAGCAAGATACGGCCCGATAATCTTTCGTGATTCACCCGATACACGCATGAAATGGATCAAAGATCCCTGGCCATGGGACGCATGTGAGGAGGAGAGCTGAATGTGGGTCTATGAAAAAAAGTTACAGTATCCCGTAAAGATCAAAAACCCTAATGCGTCGTTGGCTAAGATAATAATGAGTCAGTACGGCGGTGCGTACTTCAAAAAGATATACCCTAAATCCAAAAAAATAATTCAATATCATTATTCGGTTTATACAGAACAGCCTTGCTCAAAAACCCTTTGACGAGGCTGTTTTTTTCTGTCTCGGACAATGCAGGCGATCGGAGCGAAGGGAGCGTAGCTGTGACCTTTTCTTTAAGGATCCTCGTTGCTTCATTAATATCGACCTCAGCGTTTGATGAAAGCTTTTGTTCAAGTGCTGTGATCGCTTTCTTAGCAGAAGCTTTCGTTTCTTTGTATTCTTCAAGCGAATAGACTTCGTTTTCGTATGCTTCTTTGGCTCGTCTGAGCTTTGTCTTTTCACGTTCTATCGCTGTAATGATCTTTTTGTTGGAATCATCGGCAGATGTGTTTTTATGTCGAGTATCGATCTTGAAATTTTCAAGCTTGGCTGTTTGTTCCAATCCTTGAATAAATGCTTGATTTAGTTTCTTTATTGAAACAGAATGCGATACACGGCACTTCCCGTGAGCATAAGCATAACATTGAAGACTGTCTTTGTTTCCTCTGCATAAAGTAGCTCCGCAGGAATGACAGCGAATAAGGCCTTGCAGCATAAACGGCTGTTTCGGCTGTACATCGTGCATGTATTTTGTTCTCGGAAGCTCGGCAAGCCGTTTCTGCACATCATTCCACAGAGCAATATCAATGATCGGCTCATGATGGCCGTCAATAATAACAGTATCAGCGTTTTCGGTGTATCTGTCGGCTCGGCCTGTCGGAGTCCAGCGTATCTTACCGATGTATACAGGGTTTTTAAGAATATATTTTATTGTGCGGTTTTCAAAAAGATTCCCTCTTCGGGTACGAAAACCTTTGTCATTCAGATCGGAAGCAATATTCCGCAGACCTTTTCCTGCAAGAAAATCTTCAAATATACTTCTGACAGCAGGTGCGGCCACAGGATCAGGAATATAAACACCATTTTCAATGTTGTAGCCGAAGGATGGGATCGTTACAGCTTCACCACGACTTACCTTTTCGTTCATTCCTCGTTTAACTTCCTCGCCGAGGTTTATGCTGTAGTATTCGTCCATAGCTTCTATCATAGCCTCGATCAGCACGGACATCTTGTCGTCACCGACATTTTCGGAAATTGAGATAACATCAATGCCGCACTGCTTCCGGAGCATGGATTTGTAAACTATACTGTCCTCACGATTGCGGGCAAACCGGGAGAATTTCCATAAAAGGATAGCGTCAAACGGCTTCGGCTTCTGTTTTGCAACGCCGATCATACGGTTGAATTCGGGGCGTTTTGCAGTATTCCTGCCCGATATTCCCTCATCGGCAAAGATAAACCGATCCGGAAGAATATAACCGTTGCGCTTGGCGTAATCTCTGATCTTTTCAAGCTGAGAAGCAGGGGAGTATTCGACCTGATCTTCCGTTGATACTCTGATGTATGCAGCGGCAGTTTTCATTTCGGAGAAATCGTTCATGGAGCGGCTCCTTTCTGTTGGAGTATATGTTGTGTCTGTAAAGATGATTCTGTCGCCCACTTTTGCTTTGGCAGGGTGGGGGCAGTTTTTTTTTGTTTACAAATACTTTTTGATATCTTCCGGTGTCAATAACTCAACAATGTTCGGATCACCGGGGACCTTAAATGTCATTTTATTGTCGGGCTTTGTGATCTTTACAAGCCCGATTTTTCTATTGTCGTTATCATAGATGTGTATGCGGGTGAAAGCGGGGGTGTCTTCTGTTTGAGATGGTCTCGAACCAAGGATCGTTTTGATTGCGTTAACAGGAGATAATTCTGTATGGATCTGATCATTTTGAACAGGTGATGTTGCAGATGTACTGAGTGGTGAAGTGATAGGAGCAGATGAAAGCGTCGTCTGTTGTATAGGCTTGCCGCCAAGCAAAAGCGACTGTCTATATTGATCCGCTTCGGCAAAATCTGTCCATTCCACTGTTTTATCAAAATTCTTACGCACTTCTTTTTTTATTTCATCAAGTGATACACGGAAGAATTCTCTCCGAGGATTGATCTTATTAACTTTTTTATCTTCAAAAGCACGGTGAAGAGCAGCTTCGAGACCCGGTGCATCATCTGTGAATATCAGAGCATGAACATCAAAATTGAACGGAACAGAAGCACTACTCAGTTCATAGATACGTTCCATTGGATCAAGCCTGCGTGTCATGCCAATTTTAAACATGTTTTCACCAAATGCACCAACGTTACTAATAATATATACATAACCGGCACGTTTGTTTGCTTCACGGTAATCAACGTCTGCAATTGCTTTTTCGGTATCTTGGATATTGTTTTCAAGATCATGCCGCTTTTGTTGTAGATCCAAGTTGTTTGGATCTTTCGCAAGTTGCTCTATAACACGATGTAACTCATTAAGATAATGCGTTTGTTCTTTTTGTAAACGACGACGTTCTTCCTCTATTTCTTTTTGTACACGAGCTTCTTCTCGTTCTCGTGCTTTTGCCTCTCTGATTTGTTCCTTTTCTTCTTGCTTTTTTTGTTCAAAATCAAGAGCAAGTGTAACTTCATCTTGACGGAGTTTAATATATTTATTGGTGATCGAGATAGCCATGATTGCGCCAAGCTTGGAAATCTGATCAGCGGTTTTGCTTATCCTCTGTCTTGATTTTTCCACATTGGATATTTTTACGTTTGCAACAATATCATCACATTCAACGTTAAAAGCTCTCAAAAGCAATTTCTGCATATCGGAGACCATTTTCTTTCCTTTGCGAGAATCTCCGTTTACAGTCCATGCCATATTACCCGAACAAGCTTGACCGTTTTTTATCATTTGTTTCTGCTGAGTGCGTAACGCAGTAAGCTTGTCTTTATATAAATCCGAGTTTGCGAATTTATACGTAGGACGGTATAGACCATATTCTTGGATATCTATATCTCCTTGAAGATTAACGATTTCGCTTTCAAGTTGAGCGTGTTTTCGTTCTGTGCTTTTTAGCTTCTCGGTGGCTTTATCAACTTTCTTTTGCTCGTTCTTTAACAATTGTTCTGTGTGAATCATCTCTTGTTTGAGTTCATCTATCTTATTCTGTAGATTAGCTGCTTCCATTCCCTCGGGAGAAAGCAGCGAGCGAAGGCGTTCAATCTCGGCTTGCAACTCCTTTTCTTTTTTTGTTGGTCCGAATAAGCCCATAAAGATATCCTCCTTAACTAAGCAATTATTGTGTGCCGTTGTTATTTAGTGGTTTCTGGTTAAATTTCATTACTCCACCATTGTAAATAACGTAATTCAGGTCAGAAATGTTGTAAAGATCCGCATTTTTAAAAACGAGAGCAGTGTTTGCCATTACGTCAGATACAAAAAAAGTCTTGCAATATTCAGCTGAAGTTTTCAAATTATATCCTTGTACCACAGGGACAGGGCATAAGTAATTTCTTGCAAAACAGTTTGCCTCACGATCTTCTTTTTTTCCATCTTGCACATGTTCAAGAACAACATGCCCCAATTCATGAGCTAAAGTAAATCTCTGAACAGACTCGCTCTTATGGTCATTATAAAAGATTTCGATTTGATTTCTTTTGCTGTTTCGTACACTGAAACCGAAATCAGATGAAGCTAAGGCCCAAAATTCAGTAAATGATATCCCCATCATTTCAGCCGCTTCGGAATAAGAATGAAAGCAAACATTATGCATTCTTCTTAATACACTTACAATCGTAATCGGAAAAGAAAAGATTTTGAACTTAATCAATGTTTCATAGGCTTTATTTGTGGCAAGATGGTAATCAGGATAATCATTGTCAACAGAAGTGCTATTCATTAAAATCCTCCTCAAAGAACATTCGAGCCATTTCAATTAATTTTTTTCTGTTTTCGGGTGTCATGTTTTTTGCTGCCCGATTTATAATTATTAAATCTTCGTCCGGAGTTTCTTCTGAGTCATTAATCAAATAATCAACCGTTGTATTAAGAAATTCTGCTATTAATGGCAGGTATTTCAAAAACGATTTGCTTTTTCCACTTTTCCATGCTGAAAATACACTTTTTTCAAGTTTTAAATAATCTGTTAAGTCTTTTTGACTCTTTTTTTGTTGTTCCAATAAATTGATAATTTTGTTTATAGTTGACATAATATGACCTCCTCATTGTGCAAAACTCCAAAGTTGGCGAAATGTTAACTTTGCGTCTTGACAGTTGGCGAAACATCAACTATAATATAGTTGTAGTTGATGAAACACCAATCAATGTAAAATGATGTTCAAAATATAAATAGCGGAAAAGTTTGTATTCTGAAAACCTTTTTTATATTAATAGTATCAGTTTTATCAACTTTTGTCAAGAGGGAAAGCGAAATTTGTAGGAGGTGAATATTATTGTTTGATTTTTTTAGAGAAAACGTCAAAAAACTTTTGGCTGAAAGAAAGTTGACATATTATCAACTTAGTGAAAAAGCCGGTATCGCTGAAAGCACGATTAAGAGCTTTATGTGCGGAGCAAGCGACAGCAGAAGAATCGCAGAGAAAATCGCAGACTCTTTAGACTTCGATCTTGTTTACAGCAATGGAGTTTACACAATCAGAAGCAAGGAGACATAACCATGAACAACAAACTACAGATCTTCAACAACGAAACATTCGGAGCGATCCGAACAATCAACATGAACGGCGAACCTTGGTTTGTCGGCAAAGATGTAGCAGACATTCTCGGATACCAGAACGGTAGTCGAGATATCAACCGCCATGTGGATGAAGAGGACAGACAAAAGGTCATGATCTTTGATGGTAATCAGGACAAGGAAACCATCATTATCAATGAGTCAGGTCTTTATAGTCTTATCCTTTCAAGCAAGATGCCAAATGCAAAGAATTTCAAACATTGGGTAACCTCGGAAGTCCTGCCCTCTATCCGCAAGACAGGCTCTTACACAAGACAGAACATCAACCCCGAACTCGCTCGAACAAGAGCCAACGCTATGATGCTCAACGCAAAGAGCCGTATCGCCAATCAGATGATGAAGCTCTGGACGGCAGCAGGCGTCGAACCGCAGTATCAGGCGCTCGCAATGAACAAC
>CACZYP010000020.1:0-23871 GCA_902785425.1 uncultured Ruminococcus sp.
AGCGAAAACAGCGCAAGCACAATGCGCCGAACCGTTTCTCTCTGCTTTTGCCGCAGCGACTCGATATAGTATTCGATATGAGCTTTTGCAGCGGAAGAATCGCAGCTGTCCCGGAGTGCTTTGAGCCTTCGGGCTTTTTTCTTTTTGGTGTCGGCAGATGACATTATATCGGATATCTCGTTTGATACAGATGCGTTTTCGATGATATTCTCAAGAATTCCCATTTCATGCTCCCTGTTTGGTGTGAAAACAATTTGTGCGGAGATAGCTAACGATTAAAACAAAGTACGACGGAGCTTGTCAGCGGCGACTCGCCGCAAGGTTATCAACAATTATTGGCGCGAATGTGGAAAACAGCAGCACTGCCACCCTGAATATCATGAATTGTCTGTTGTTTTGCCGTATGCTTTTCGGTACGAACCGCAGCAGATCACCCATATTGAAAATGACGATCAGCGGCACAATGATATAGAACAGGAAAAATTCTATAAAGCCCGATATCCCGAATTTGTCGAGCGCCGCCACGGCAAAGAATATCATTGAGATGTACGAAAACGAGGCGATAAGCTCCTTCCACAGCGTGTGAGTGCGAAATCCCGGTAATGCGCGCAATACGGGTATGAGGTCGATAAGATGTACGCCAAGCTCGTGCTGCAGTGACTTTTTTAATGCTGTGACGTCGGCATATCGGTGTGATGCGTCTTCGTTTGTCGCTTTTTCAATTATTGACGAAACATAATGATTAGCTGTATACTGCGCTGTGCCCGGTTCGGCGGCGGTCAGCAGAAAGCTCAGAATACAGCCGACAGAATATATATCAGAGCGGCTCGTGGCGTTTGAGGATATCGTTTCGGGCGCCTGATAACCGAGCGTTCCGACAACGGTCGTATCGGGCATATCTTAATTTTTGGGCTATCGCCCGTACAATCGGAGATCATGATATTATCGGGCTTCAGATCACGGTGAACGAAGCCTTGTTTGTGGAATTCTTCAAGCCCCTCGCAGATCTGAACGCAGACAGAGAGCGCCGCCTTTTTATCAAGTGTGCCGTGTCGGGAAACATATTCCGAAAGCGTGAGCGTTTCCTTGTCGCTGCCGTTTGCACAGATGTACTCCGTGACGGCTATATACCGTTCATCGACCTTTATGACCTCATAAGTTTCGGCGATATACGGATTCCACATCGCGCAAAGTGCCTCATAAACTGCGGCGCGCTTTTCGTTCATCTCCTTGAGTACGACCGTTATGGGCGTATCATCGGGTCGGCCGATCATAGCCGTGAATGTGCGGTACTGCCTGCCCGGGCTTAATTCTTTGTGTATCAGAAATTCATCTTGAAATTCCTGTTCGGTGAGCGTTCTCATTTTTTCTCCTTTTCGGGGAACAGCGAATCGAGCAGACCTTTTTCGGCGAGAAGCTCTCTTATCTCGCTGCCGCTCATGTGTCTGAGCATTCCCCATATAATCACCGATTCGGCCTTATCCCGTGTATACAGCTCCTGATACCGCGCCCTTTTGAGCAGCAGATTCGCCTCGTCAAGAGTGGCGTTCATGCCGAGAGCCAGGTCGATCACAGCTTCACGGCTCGGCTTGTCGTCCTTGCGAGAGGGGCTGCGCAGACGATTGATATATGGTTTTGAAAGGTTAGTGCTCTTAACAAGGTCGGTCGTCGAAACGCCCTTATCACGCATCATTTTGTCGAGCGTTACCGAAAACTCACGGTCGATCATATTGTCAAGCTCGGCGCTGTCGTAGGTTTCGGCATCTTGCAGCTTGCGGTAGTTTTCATTTGTCGGTTTACCCATGTGATATTCCTCCAATGTACTTACAGTATATCATCATTATAGATAATATTCAAGAAAAAATCGGCTACCGCGAGTAGTCGATTTTGAGAGTTATTCAGTGTTAAAATAAAATAGACAATAATTTCGGGGAGGTTATAGTATGATCATTATTCTTGCAATTTATATGGCAGCCGGATACTGGGCAACGGGAAAAACGATATATGCAAACAGGATCCTTATTGGTGAATGGAATGCCATATTTCTGCGCAGGGTGATATGGGGAACGCTTCTCGGTGTTGTGCTTATCCCGTGGGCGATAATTAAATCTATGGGCGGAAAATAACATGACAAAAACACGGCTATCGTTTTTACAGCCGTGTTTTTTGCAAATATGCAGAGGTAATAGGTATGATGATGAGAGGGAAAGAGATATCGTCAATGCGTGAGCTTTGGGCGAATTTTGCGATAGACGATCTGATAAACGCATATTACAGCGGCGAGCTGGATTTTTTCCTGCGCAAATGCGGCGAGGATAAAAGAGCAGATATGCTTGCGGATATCCCGCACAACGCGTATCTGCTTATGCAGCTGTATGAAATATTAGACCTTGACCCGAAGTTAACGGAGGAGGATATCAGGCGTTGTCACGTTTGAATGCGATAAGCCGCTCGATGATCTCAGCGATCTCCACGGCTTCATTTTCAGACAGGCTGAAAATAGCGGTTTCAATGCGGTCTATCGCTGCCTTGTGCGTCGGGTTTATCTCGGCGGTCACGTCCAGAAGCTCAGAGAGCGGTATCTTCAAGCCCTGCGCGATCTTGTAGAGCGTGTCAACGGTCGGGCACTTTTCGCCGCGCTCCAGCCTGCCGAGGTACGCGGGGTGTATCTCGCAGGACAGTGCAAGCGCCTCCTGGCTCAGATGCTGCTCGGTGCGGAATCGGCGAATGCGCTCGCCGATTCGGTATGATATCTTTTCACGTTCGGTTTTCATTGCAATCTTCCCTTTAGGTCGTTTTTATTATTACTTTAAGGGAATTTGGGACGGGACGCAACGATATTTAGTGCATAATTAAAATGTACTAAAAGTATTGACAATGTGTTTAATATGTGATAATATTTTAACAGAACATAAAATAATTAGGAATCTTACACGAATGATAAAAATGTGTTTATTGCGAAATATTACAATTTACGAATACGTCGATGTTAAACCTTCTTGAGTTGGTTTTTCTATAATATTTTTTAAGAAAGGATTGGTGAGTGATGAAATGCGAATGCGGAAATGAGTTTGAGGGTAATTTCTGCCCTGACTGCGGACGTTCAGCGAATAAAACAATAAAGCTTGAGAAAGAAAATTCGGGTGAGAAAAAATCTTTTTTGGACAAGCTGGAATTCATTACCGACAAGAGAACCATGCTTTCGGCAGGCGCGGTAGTAAGCGGGATTTACAGCCTAAGTGCAGGATATTGGTTTACGGCTCCGCTGTTTTTCATAGGCGCGGTACTGTTTTCACCTCAAATGAGAAAACGGCATTCCGCAGAAGTAAAGCTGTTGAGTATATTGGGATCGGTCTTGCTTTTCTTGGGAATATGCTTCGGCGTGCTTCAAGAAATAATGGTAGAAGCTGTACGCGACGAAATTTATTCGGATTATTCATACTACGAACCTACAACAAACGAAGATCGATACGGAGATTGGAGTGGTAATTAATGAGTGAATATGGAGCATTGATCGTACTTGGAATTTACATGGCAGCAGGATACTGGGCAACGGGAAAAACAATATATGCAAACAGAATTCTCATAGGTGAATGGAATACGATATTTTTGCGCAGGGTGACAATGGGAACGATTCTCGGCGTTGTGCTTATCCCTTGGGCAATAATTAAAACTATGTGCGGAAAATAACATGTAAAAGACACGGCTATCGTTTGACAGTCGTGTCTTTTACAAATATCTCGGAGGTGTTTATAATGCAGGGAACAATACGATGTCCCAAATGTGGAGCCGACAGCAAATATGGAGCAAGCTTTTGCTCAATATGCGGCAATAGGCTTGCTCCAATTTCCGAAAGCGGACAGACGAATGCGATCAACAATAAGATTACTTATCCCGGTAAGGCGAAGAATAAAAAATCTCGTATTCTGAAGTTCGGTCTGATTGCCGTAGCTGTAATTATTATAGGGAGTATTATTTTGAAGCCAAATCGAAATGACGTGGTGACCGAAAGTGCAAACAATGATGAAGACACTGAAACAGTGGAGGTTTTTGATCCCAAAGAAGCTGAGAAAAAGCTTAGCAGCAAGGTCACTAAAGATTATCTGCCCGGAACATATAAATCGTCCGACGGAAAATATTTCGCTATTAAGGTTACAGATGAATCGGTGCTGAATATTACAATGCCTAAGCTTGCAAAAATATTTAACCCGGATCTTTCAAGCTTCTGTTATATATTTAATTCCGAAAACGGCTGGCTCGAAGAGGTGGGAGAGGTATATGTAACTCAGGACGATTTGATCCTTACATCGGAAACGTATTCTTATGAATTGAGCGGAAATACACTTAAACTGACCAACGATGAGACGGGAGAAACTGTAAAGTATAAAAAAATATCCGACGATTATAAACCAAAGGTACTGATGGATAAGTCGAGTATCACTGCCGATGATATCGCAGGGGTTTATAAAAATAATCTATCTGTTGATGGCGGAAACCTGATCAGGATAATTCAAATTGATAAGGTCGATGATAGTGTTGTAAACATATATTGGTATTACAACGAAGACTATATTGTGGCAAAAACATCACAAATGCTGTACATGGCGGAGAATGTTCCCGTTACTAAGTTTGTAGGAGGCAAGCGTGTTTATCTTAAAGGAGTAGACGACTGTATTGTAAACAGCATAAGATTTACAACAAGGACAACTGTTAATGATGAAGGAGTAGGATTTAGCAAAATGTCCGATAACAGTCTTGGTTATGAAAAACTAAACATAACGAACCTTAAAACGGTTTTCCCGGATATGAATTATGATTATTCCTCTTTTGACGACGTGGTCACCGCCAAATACAATAAAATAAGATTTGCTTACAATAAAAAATGGTATCGTTATTGTAAACAATATAAATGTGAGGGTTACGCTGGGGAATATGGGTATAATCAGTTTGATAAGTCTATTCTGCTTACAATAGAAAGTCCAAGTGATGATATAATAGATCTGTACTTAAATGGAGTTAAATATGATTCTTTTGATGCATCTGACTATAAGAGTATCGACAGCCACACTATGCAATATGATTCAAAAATAGGAGCATCGTTTAGTTACGCTCCAACTGATTATAATTTAGATAATAATGTTTATGCGGAGGTGGAACCATCATACATTGAGTTGTTTATTCCGCAGGGGTTCAGCTCCGAACTATCGTTTGCGGAAGGAAAAGAATTGGTCTTTAATCTTAATGATGACCGGATAAATAGTTTTACGTTGTCTCAGCAGGAAGACGATCCGAACCCTGAAAATGGTGCGTCTCGTTATGTTGGCCATTGGGTGAGCTTTCGTCCCACGGCAGATATAACGGACAATGGCGATGGTACATGTGATATTTCTGTTTACTGGTCAAATTCGGCAAGTGAGGGCCTAGAGTGGAGACTGAAAAATGCGGTCTATAATTCGGACGAAGACAAATTATCATATACCGATGGCGAGTGTGTGCGTGTTGTATGGTCAAATAACGGTGAGGCTGAACGTACCACGACAGATACCGGGCTGTTCGGTTATTTTAAATTAAAAAGCGACAATGAGCTTTCGTGGTATGACGAAAGCTCGGGATATAGCTCAGACATCGTGTTCGAGAAAAACTGAATATGGCCTGAAGATCGATAATAGCTGATAAGAATAAAACACAAATACAGCTTAACATACCCTGAAGCTGCAGATACAAACAGTAATTGAAATCCCGAAAAGCGCATGGCTATGCGGCTTTTCGGGATCGCTTTTGTGGGTTGGTTAGTACCCCACCTCAATCCCCCGGCGTCTCTCCAAATTGATTTCAAAATGTTAAAATAGCAACAAACAGGTCTCAATACCAACATAGACCGGATTGGGGAAGGTTCTATCATGAACATAAGAGCGATGTGCTTGCTCCTACGGCGTTGGAGACAAAAATAACCGCTCTTATGGCAGACAAAGAGTTCTCCAAGAACAGCGGTATATATGAATATCTGCTGACAGGAAAAGAAAAACATCTGAGACTGTCTCAGTTTGACGAGGAAGATGCCCGCACAGCCTATGAACAGCAGCAGGGCATCTGCCCAATATGCAAAAAGCACTTCGATTTTGAGAAGATGCACGCCGATCATATCACGCTTTGACACACAGGTGGTAAGACCGTTCCGGAGATTTGCATATGCTTTGCAGGGATTGTAATTTTATGAAGTCGGGGCAGGAATAAGAACGAAAGCGGTATTGTTTACGAACGATATCGCTTTTTGTATTATCAAGGGTTGATAATAACTAGGGAGCCACTGATTAAATCACGTCCTGCGGACTGAGCACCCATCTCGCTTGCATTTTTTGGTCAAATTGAACTCAAAACCCTTGAAATACGTCAGTATTCCTGCGGCTTTTTCGTCCAATTTGCCTCAAAATCTGACGGCGCGATATGGGTACTCGATTTAATCAGTGTCTCCCTAGGAAAAGTCCTATAATTATAATAGATTCACACTCAATATGGAGGGGTATCCTGCAATTGTAATCTTTCCTCTTGATACCCACAATGCTTTTGTGCTATAATCAGTATATAAAAACCACCACAGAATCGTAAGATGCCATAAACGGAACGTCGGAAAAAGTATCGGAAATAATGTCGGAATTGACTCGGCAGCGGCTCGACAAAAAAGAAGAAGTATTGCAAATTTTGAGATGTACTCACCGAAAAAGAAAACCGCCGTTGCCGGTACTATTTTGGTACTGCTTTTTTGTAAAACGATCTGGAATAGGTGGAATTTGTGCAGAAAAAAGATCAAAATAAGGCTTTTTAAAACGGTTTAGACGCTAGAAAAGGCTTTATCTATTGAGTACGAATAGTAGCCATGATCCCGAAAAGCGCATTGTCATGCGGCTTTTCGGGATTGTTTTTTGCTTTGGTGCACTTTTTTCAACGACATTACGGACGGTGTGGAAAACAGGAGATTTGGCGGATGATTTGGATATAGTGCGGTTAAGCCCATTTATCTGTAAATATCCTCAAGCGTCAGCAGGAATACTGACGTATATCAAGGGAGTTGAGTACAAGATGACGAAAATATGCAAGTAAGATGGGCGCTCAGTCCGCAGGACGGGATTTATTCAGTGGCTCCTTAGTAATATCACATGGGTTTGAAAAAGCCATGCTAACGGACGCTTGACCGGAATTTTTATTGACAACTCAGCGATGCCTGTGATATAATTTTTGCTATCATAAAAAGGAATTTGAAATGATCGTTGATGGAGGTACATGATGATTGAAATAAGGGAGTGTGATAATTACGAAGCCGCAAAAGAACTAATCTTGGAGTATTCAAAAATAAAAGGTGCAGAATCGTGTTTTGTATCCCTTGGCAAAGAACTTGCAGACCTCGAAGGATTTTATCAAGATGGAGCTTTGCTGCTCGGATATGAAGGGGAGAAGCCTGTTGCTACAATTGCGATCAAGAGGATAGAAGATAATAAAGCGGAAGCAAAGCGATTATACATAAAACCTGAATACAGAGGACGGGGATATGCAAGACCTATGCTGAATGCAATGTTGGATAAATGCCGCAAGTCAGGTATTGAGGAAGTGCGATTTACTACAAAGCCTGAAGTGATGAGTATAGGCTATGCGTTGTACAAGAAGATGGGGTTTGAAGAACTCGAAAATAACGAAGGCACGGTTTTAATGAGAATGCGGCTTCATTAAGTATGAGGTTAGACGCACACAAATCTTGTTTTATCACAGTAATCGGATAATAATAAACTGCCCCGAAGCGATCAGACGTCACTTCGGGGCAAAATTTCTGTATGGGTATTACACAAGGGCGATCCATTATTTCTCTTTCACAGGGATCCATATCTCGCAGTAATAGTTTTCGTCCTGCGTTCCCTTTTCGTATTTCGTTGGGTCGTCGTAAAACTCAACGCAGTATCCTGCGGCAAACTCATATTCTTTGAGCGCAGGCAGCCACTCCGAAAAGATCTTTGTGTTCACGTCATGAAGCGCATTCGGCATGGCGCCCCTGCACGGAAATACCGCCCATGTAAATGCGGGGATAGTCCTTGTTACAAAGCCATCGGGAACTTTCTTTTTTGCGTTATACGGGTCTGCGATCAGGTATTCAAACTTGTCCATGCCCATTTCGATATCAATGTTTATGCCGTAAACGCCCATAACGTGCTGCCCCTTGCCGCTCCGGTAATGCTCCTGCCAGAATTGCGGAACAGACTCCTTTGCGCCATCGTAAGGAAATGTTTTAGCGTTTGCGATGACCGTAAATGCGTCCTTTTTGATGATCTTGTAATCCATAAGATATCCTCCCTCTAATGAGATCTTGATTTTCAGCGGAGCAAAGGTTTTGAGTATCGCACCGTCCTTACGCACGGCAGACGGCGAAGCACCGTGAAATCTCGTGAAGGCCTTCGTGAAACTGTCCGGAGAATCGTACCCGTATTTCATGGCAATGTCGATGATCTTTTCATCTGTCATCACCAGATCACGGCCCGCAAGAGCCAGCCTCCTGCTGCGGATATATTCGGCTACACTGAATCCGCAGAGCATTGAAAACCCTTTCTGAAAATAGAACGGAGATACGCACACTGCTTTTGCTACCGTGTCGGCAGTTATGTCCTCGGTGATGTGCTCTTCGATGTACTGTATCGAGTTTCCGATGATCGCCATCCATTCCATGAAATTTTTCCTCCTTTATCTGCGGGAAAGTCAGTGACAAATGCGGAGAAGACTTGCGTTTTAAACAAAGCCTCAACGGTACTGCCTGCTTGGCCGCCCTTTGCTTGCTGTGATGTTATTATAGCAGACAAGCGATGTTTTTTCCCGACTTTTATTGTTTTTATTTGTCAATCTTTCAGCCGCATTGTTACAAAGCGATACCTTCCAATCTCAGCAGTGCCGCCTTGCGCTCTACCCCTCCGGCATACCCCGTAAGGCTTCCGTTTGAACCTATGACTCTATGACACGGAACTATAATCGAGATCGGATTACGCCCCACAGCACCGCCGACCGCCTGTGCGGAAATTGAGGCAGCACCGCACTTGTGCGCTATCTTCCCGGCAATCTCGCCGTAGGTCATCGTTTGTCCGTAGGGGATAGTCAGCAGGATATTCCAGACCTCACGGCGAAAGTTTGTATCATTCAGGGCGATCTTAGGCATGAAATCAGGTGTTCTGCCGTCAAAATAAATATCGAGCCATTCCGCTGTCCGATCAAATACGGGCAGCGGTTTTTCTTCGTATTCTTTTCCTAAAGTCGAGCCGAAATGCTTTTGCCCGTCAAACCACAGACCGGTCAGAGCATTGCTGTCTGACGCTAATGTGATGTTTCCAAGCGGAGATCTGTAATGCGAAATGTAATTCATTTTGATGTGCTCCGCTTTTCCAAATAAACAAACGTTATCTCGTCGTTGAACGCCCTGCTGTCAAAAACGGTATATCCCGATTTTTGATAAAGGCGGATATTATCTGTGCTTTTTGTGCTTGTAAAAAGCTCGTAACGCCTTTCGGGAAAACAGCTTTCTATCTCGGCTAAGAGCATTGTGCCGTAACCCTTTCGTCTGAAATCGGGGTGCACCATCAGCTTGCCGATATAGACCGTGCCGTCCTTCTCGGCTGCACGTACAGAGCCTATTATCTTATCGTCAATGACCATTTTCAGAATGATCCCTTTGCTGAATTCGTCGATGACCTCATCAAGAGTTTGTTTAAGCGGCGGGATATCCCTGCTCCCGAACAAGTCGGCTTCGCTTTGATACGATAAATATTGCAGCTTCAGGATCTCCCGAAGATCATTATGTTCGGCTTTTGTTATCATGCGTGTTCTCCTTTTTGGTTATGATTATACTATATCCCGTTTCAGCAAACATTTCAAGGCATCTAAAAAATATTTTTTTAGATGCCCAAACGGACGCCGGAAGTATTTACACCCTTACAAATATGGATTATAATAATCATAAAATATTACCATAAATAACAGGGAGGTGTGATCATGGCAAATGTAAGATTGCGCTTGCTTGCGGATGACGACAGAGAACGATTTATTCTCGACAATCAGGAATCGTTCAATTATGGCGCACTTGAAGAATTCGGACTGCGTGACGATCATTTTGAGGAAGACGGGCAGATAATCTCACGGGAAACGATAGAATGTTCTATCGACAGTGGAGAAGCGTACCGCATAATGCTCGATGGAAAAGCGGTCGGCGGTGCGATAGTAAAGGTTGACGGTACGCACGGCGAGCTTGAGATATTATTTGTCTCACCGCATATTCACAGCAAAGGCGTAGGCTATGCCGCTTGGTGCGAGATAGAGAAAATGTACCCCCGGGTCACGGTGTGGGAGACTGTTACGCCGTATTTTGAAAAGCGCAATATTCATTTCTATGTGAACCGCTGCGGATTCCATATCGTTGAGTTCTACAATTCTCACCACCCCGATCCGAACGATCCCGATATGGCAAAACAGATAGACGCACAGTTCCCTGATGGAATGTTCAGGTTTGAAAAGAGAATGATCGACAATCAATGTTCAGGAGCTGATAAGAATGACTGAAAAAAACGTTAATTTGTTATACTCATTGTATATCGTTGGAATAAAGAAATAACCGGAGGCGCAGATGAAAACAATAGTTATAACCGGAAGCACACGAGGGCTTGGCTTTGAGCTTGCAAAGTGCTTCCGCAGACACGGCTTCAATATCGTGATAAACGGCGTGAACGAGAAGCGGCTTGAAAAATCGATTGCCGAACTTCGGGCGATCGAAGGTAACGGCGCTGTCACAGGTTTTTGCGGCAGCGTGACGGAAACTGACAATATAAAAGCTATGATCAAAAAGGCTGTTTCCGAGTTCGGAACCATTGATATCTGGGTCAATAACGCAGGCGTGAATCAGCCGATGAAGCCGATGTGGGAGCTTGCGGAAAGCGAGATCGACGCACTTCTGAATATTGACCTGCGAGCGGCTATAATAGGGAGTATCCTTGCAAAGAATCAGATGGAAACGCAGAGTGCAGGCGGTTTTATTTATAACGTCGAGGGCTACGGCAGCAACGATGCCATGATGACGGGGCTTGATATGTACGGTACGAGCAAGCGTGCACTGACGTATTTTACAAAAGCATTTGCAAAAGAACTTGAAGAATCGGGAAGCAAAGTCAAGATAGGCAGGCTTGCGCCGGGCATTATGATAACCGATTTTACTGTTAAGTCGCTTGGCGGAGAGAACGAGATCGTGCTGCCCGAAAAAACGAAAAAGGTATACAATATCCTCGGAGACCGTCCCGAAGTCGTTGCGGGATTTCTTTTGGAACGAATGGTCGGGAACACGAAGAACGACGCTCATATCGAGTGGCTGACAGGCAGAAAAGCGGCGTGGAGATTTATGACGGCAGGGTTTAACAAGCGTGATTTCTTTGCGGGAAAGGGTGATTGAAATGAGCGTTGAATTATGGGATCTTTACGATAAAGACGGAAACCGCACAGGTGAAGTGTGGGAGCGCAGCTTTGGCAGCTATAAGACGATCCCCGACGGGCGGTATCACCTTGTGAGTGACATTCTGGTGCAGCACAAGGACGGTACATATCTTCTGACAAAGCGACATATTGATAAGGATGTTTATCCCGGCTACTGGGAAGCGAGCGCAGGCGGTTCGGCAAAGGTCGGCGAGACCCCGGAGGAGTGTGCGAAGCGTGAGCTTTTTGAGGAAACAGGCTTGATGTGCGGAAGCTTCGAGCTTATCAAAATCACATTCAGTGAGCGCAGTCACAGCTTGGTCTACTCATATCTTGCAAGGGTGGATTGTGACAAAAACTCCGTCGTTCTTCAAAAGGGAGAAACAACGGAGTACAAATGGGTCGATGATGCGGGGCTGATAGAATACGCCGAGTCGCCGCTTGCCATAAAAATGAGCGTCGAGCGGTACAAAGTGTTTTATGATGAGGTACGGGCAAGGCTGAGAGCGCAGAAAAATGCGTGATCGGGTCGGAAAACATGTCTTTTTATACATCTCGGATTTTTATATATTAGATGGTTGATACGGTTCATATGATACGGATAACTGAAATGATAACATATAAATCTGACGAAATGTTTAAATACGGGTTAAGCCGGGGGATTTTAAGGAGGCACTGATTAAATCGAGTGCCCATATTGCGCAGTCAGATTTTCAGTCAGGCTGCACGAAACGACCGCCGGGTGCGGATCTCCGGTGGAGATCTCTGCGCAGCAGAAGCACCGACCGAGGCGGCAGCCGAGACCATACTGACGTATTTCAAGGGAGTTGAGTACAAGATGACGAAAATATGCAAGCAAGATGGGCGCTCGGAATCGTATAACAATGCGGTGTTTGGGAGGTGTTTTGGTTAAAGAATGTCAGTATAAAAACGATTTTTGGGGGCGTTTTTTGCTTGAACTGTGTTTTGCGTTCGGAAAAGAGTATATGTAAAGTGATAAAGCTTATGGTGTAAGATTTATGTATCTTGCGGTATATCGCTTGATAAAACACTGAGGATACCTGTTGATTTGATTCTCTTAATAGGGAAGAAGAATGTTTGTTTGAAAAGGTGTTCAGACATCTGCAACCTTATTTGTATGATGTATATTTTATACACGGTAAGTTGTGAAAGAATGCTTGTGTCAATCGCTCCTTATGCGTAAAATTTTTTTTTGAGATCGTTGGCGCTGAGTTTTCATAATTATCGGGAGATATTCAGAAAATCAAAAAACGTATTGATATCATGTTGAACTATGTGATATAATCTTTCTAAATTCAATTCTAAGGCGTGAATATTATGAAGGTCTATATACAATCCGGGGAAAACAAGATTCCCCATAATTATAACTTTATGAATGCGTATCAGGGTTTTTATGAGATGGGATTTGAGATCGTGAGTTTCTTCGATAATAAAACTTTGAGTCAAAGCAGAAAAGAAGATGTGGTTGTCGGATATGTGGGAACTGTGCGGTCAAGATTATATGATTTTGGTATAGTAACTCCGGAAATGGATTATCCGAACGAATTGCAGAAGTATCTCGGCAGAAAAGTTTGGAAAAGTAAGATGAATAATGTGGCAAATGTTCCGGAAAGCTGGCCTGTCTTTGTAAAACCTATAGAGGATAAACAATTTACAGGTATAGTAGTTAACTCACCCAAGGATCTCATAGGATGCGGTATACAGGGAGTGAATCAGGACGTATTGTGCTCGGAGATTGTCAATTTCACTGCAGAGTGGAGATGTTTTGTCAGATATGGGAAGATTTTGAGTGTACGACCATATAAAGGTGATTGGAGATGTCACTACGATTACAGAGTGATTGAAAATGCTGTAGAAGAATTTTCTTCTGCTCCGGCAGGATACGCCATCGATTTTGGTTTAACAGACGACGGCAGAACTTTATTGATAGAGGTAAACGATGGTTACTCTTTAGGGTGTTATGGGTTGTTTTACATTGATTACGCTAAATTATTGTCTGCCAGATGGGCGGAGTTGACATCAACGAAAGATGAGTGTGCATTTGATTTAATGACAGAGTAAAGTTTTTAACATCGGACAGACTCTTTGAGGAAAACTCAAATGAAAAAGCGCAGTTGTTCAATAGAGCGGCTGTGCTTTTTTGTTTGAGTTGTTTTGTGCAGCTTGGTCGGGTGTCGGGAGGAAGAAAATTATTATGGTAAATTGACAACGATTTTCGATGCGATAGGCTATTCATGGTGTTGAGCATAAATTGACAAAAATGTATGTGCTTCCGATACATTTTACACAATATGTGTGAGTAAGATCATGTTATGGATGGTATTCTAAAATCGCTATGTTTAATTAAAATCTATAAAAGTATTCATAAAGTTCTTGACAATATAGGCATTATATATTACAATCAATGGTATACAGATGGCGATAAAGTGAATATTTTGCTCATATAACGCGGCTGTTGCATAGTCGTCTGTTACATGAAAGTGACAGCAGCCTTTCAGCACCTGCTGAATAGATTTTCGGCAGATAACCGTATATGTGAATAGTAGTTACGGTGTCAGAATGTATTTTTCGGGAGGAAGAGATATGTTTACAGCTCACATCAGAGAAAGTGATAATGCCGAACAGACAGTATACGAACACTGCAGAAATACAGCTCTGCTTACAAAGCTTTTCCTCGAACCCGTGGGGCTTGGCTCGGTCGGTGAGCTTGCGGGACTTTTGCATGATGCAGGAAAGCTCACAAGAAATTTTGATGACTATATACACGGCAGAAACGCTCTGGCAAGAGGAAGCATAGATCACAGCTACGCAGGTGCAAAGTATCTTTTTTCGCTGTGCGACAATACAATAAAGACAAAAACCGCAGCAGTTGGTATAGCGCACACGATAGTATCTCATCACGGTTTGCATGACTGGATAGATGACAATTACGATGATTATTTTTTTAAGCGTATTGAAAAAACAGAAGACTTCAATGAGATACTCGGTAATATAGGTGAGATCCTGAACGATACCGATATAGACAGCTTGTTCAAAAAAGCAATCGAAGAGTGGTACTCTGCTGCTGTAAAAATAAAGAGTGAAAAAGAGGAACAAGCTTTTTACATTGGTATGCTTGAAAGGCTTATACAATCTGCCCTGATAGACGCAGACAGAACGGATACCTCCGATTTTATGTCGAACAGAAATACAGTGCCACTTTGCTCAACAAAGGATTTTTGGGATAAGATAGATAAAAAAATTGACGAAAGGCTTGCAGAGTTTTCGGGAAGAACAGACAAGATATCAAGACAGCGGCGCAGTATATCTGACAGATGCGCAGCTTTTTCCGACCATAAAGTCGGCGCATGCAGGCTGATCGTTCCTACCGGCGGAGGAAAAACACTTTCATCACTTCGCTTTGCGGTGAAGCAGTGCAGAGAGTTCGGCATGGAGCGCATCTTTTATATAGCACCGTTTATGTCTATACTTGAGCAGAACAGCAGTGTTATTTCCGATATATGCGGAGAAGAAAGTTTTTTGGAACATCATTCGAATATTAACGCCGAAATAGATAATGAAAAGGAGCTGCAAGAGTATCAGCTTTATACGGAACGCTGGGACAAACCCGTTATTGCTACCACTATGGTGCAGTTTCTGAACACATTGTTCTCGGAAAAAACTTCATCTGTCAGAAGAATGCACACGCTGTCACATTCTGTTATCATCATTGACGAGGTGCAGTCCATACCATTGAGATGTACGAACCTGTTCAGTCTTGCAGTAAATTTTCTGACGAAGGTCTGCGGCAGTACGGTAGTGCTGTGTTCGGCAACTCAGCCTACTTTTGATAAGAATGAGCGACGCCTGATATTGGACGATAAGCCCGATATGATCGAAGGCTATGAGAAGGATTTCGAGGTTTTCCGCAGAACGCAGGTCATACCGGAGTTTGAAAAATACGGTTATGATCTCGATGAGGCTGCGGTTTACTGTGAAAAAAGATTTGATGAAAACGGAGATCTTCTGTTGATAGTCAACACCAAAAATCAGGCGCTTGAGATGTATAGACGTATGAAGGAAAAGCTCGGCGATAAAGCTTATATTATACATCTGAGCACAAATATGTGTCCTGCGCACAGGAAAAAGCGGATAGGCACACTTTGCAGATTCTTGAAAAGAAAGCTTCCTGTTGTTTGCATTACGACACAGCTTATCGAAGCAGGCGTGGATATATCGTTCGGCTGCGTGGTAAGGGCGCTGGCAGGTCTTGACAATGCAGCGCAGGCAGCAGGGCGATGCAACCGCAGCGGCGAAAAGGGCAGGGTCTGTCCTGTATATATAATAAATTTCAAAGGTGAAAATCTCGGCAGCCTTGAAGAGATAAAAAACGCCAAGCGTATTTCGGAGAACATTATCAGATACAGCAAAGAAAGCGATCTGCTTTCCGTTAAGATACAAAGTGAATATTTTGATCGGCTTTTTAAGGATTACGCCGACAAGCTTGATTACCCTGCCGAAGGAACTACGCTTTTCGAGCTGCTTTCGCTTAACAAGAGAAAGTGGGAGGTAAACAAAAGTTCTTACGCCGGGATATTACAGTCGTTCAAAAAGGCGGGAGAGCTTTTCCGTGTTATAGACAGCAATACGAAAAGCGTGATCGTTCCGTATAACAAGGAGGCTGTTGAGATCATTGATAAGCTGAACAGCAGACTTCCGCCGAACGAGAAAGCGGCGCTTTTGAGAAAAGCGCAGAAGTATACTGTGAGCGTTTACGTTGGAACAGAGCGTACATTGATCGAGAAACATGCATTAAATGTGAACGAGTATGGGATATATTCCATTGAAAAAAGATTTTACAGCAGTGAATACGGCATTACAACAGAAGGTTCAGAAAAAGAAGTTTTGATATTCTGATTGATAAAAGGAGGTCAGATGATGGAAAGACATCGCAACACGGTCGAGTTTTGCGTACACGGCAAAAATGCTCTTTTCTCCGATGTACTTACCCGTGTGGGAGGGGAGAAGTTCAGCTATCCGATACCGACGTATGAAGCGCTGAAAGGAATACTTCAAAGCGTATATTTCAAGCCGACCATAATATGGTACATTGACGCTGTGCGCATCATGAACCCTATCAAGACAGTGCGCAAGGGTATTCGTCCAATTAAGTATGACGGCGGCAACGATCTTGCGTATTACAATTATCTTGAAGACGTTTGCTATAAGGTAAGGGCGCATTTTGAGTGGAACTATAACCGCCCGGAACTTGAAGCCGACAGAAATGAGCACAAGCATCACAATATTGCAAGACGCATGATCGAGCGAGGCGGCAGAAGAGATATTTTTCTCGGCACACGGGAATGTCAGGGGTATGTAGAGCCGTGTGTTTTCGATGAAGGCAAGGGGGCGTACGACGACGTAAATATGGACATGGCTTTCATGTACTACGCCATAATATATCCCGATGAAGCCGAAAGGGAAGAGGATAAGGGATATATGACGGTGTGTCTTTGGCAGCCTAAGATGAAAGACGGCGTGATAGAGTTCATCAGACCGTCGGAAATCCCGCCCGAACATAAGCGCCATATCAAGAAGATGGAGATGAAGACGTTCGGCAAGGATAAGGAGAATTTCATCGGTCTTGATGAGTTTGAGGGAGGTGAGCTTGATGAGTTGGACGAATGAGCTGTACAGGGTCTATGAGCTTGCGGTTTCTACCGAAGACGGCAGCACGATGCTGCCGATATCTCATTCAACGGCGCAGGCTCAGCTGACGGTAACGGTGACTGAGGACGGAGAGTTTGTCGGCGCAGAAATTGTAAGCAAAGAAAACGCTAAAACGATCATTCCCGTAACAGAAGATTCGGCTGCCAGAAGCAGCGGTATAACGCCTATGCCGCTGGCAGATAAGCTTGTTTATATCGCAGGCGATTACAGCAAGTATTCCGAGGGCAAGCGCTCAGATAATACCGATTATTATAATGCGTACCTGGATCAGCTAAATGCATGGTGCAGCAGCGATTGCTCTCATTTTGCAATAAGAGCGATACATGCTTATCTTTCAAAGAAAGAACTCATCAAGGACCTTGTTCTGAGCGGAGTCATAACTCTCGATGAAAAAACAGGCAAGTTCGCAGATAAAAAAATTGGCGCAGTTTCGCAGGAGGACGCTTTTGTAAGATTCTGCGTTAACAATGAAAATGGCGAGTGCATCACGTGGGAAGACGCCGATATATATGACAGTTTTATAAAGTATTATGAAAAATCACTCGGAGCCGAAAGCTTGTGCTATGCAGACGGAAAAACAGGTGCTGTCACATACAAGCACCCTGCAAAGATAAGAAACGGAGGAGATAAAGCAAAGCTAATATCCGCAAACGATACCTCCGGCTATACGTTCCGAGGGCGATTTTTGACTAAGGAGGAAGCTGTTTCCGTAAGTTACGACTATTCTCAGAAAATGCACAATGCGTTAAAATGGCTGATAGAAAGGGAGCGTATAACACGGACTGATGACAAAGGCAGGACAATAACTTTCAACCCTATGGTGTTTGATTCTCTGACGCTGGTAGTCTGGAATAGTGCACTTGATTTTGAACCGAAAATAATAGAGACCGCTTTTGAAATAATAGAAGAGGAATACAGCTCAGTTCCCGAATTCTCAAAACTGCTGCGAAAAAAGCTGATGGGCGGCAAGACGGATTTTGCACCCGACAGCAAGGTTATGATAATGGGACTTGATGCTGCTACTACGGGAAGACTGTCTGTTGCAATATATACAGAGCTTTTGGAATCGCAGTTTGCAGCCAATCTGGAAAAATGGCATACCGGCACACTCTGGCAGAGGTTCAACGCAAAACTGAAAAGAACTATCTGCGACTCATGCAGCCTGCCGCAGATAGCAGAGTGCATGTACGGAACCGAGCAGAACGGGCGTCTTGAATGCGATAAGAAGTTAATGGGAGATACAATACTTCGTTTGCTTCCGTGTGTGGCTGAAGGCAGAAAGCTTCCGAGAGATGTTACGGCAGCTCTTATAAACAAAGCTTCTAACCCATTATCCTATGAAAAGGAATATAACCACAGGATCGTTGTTGAAAACGCCTGTGCGCTTATTTGCAAAGAATACAAAGACTATAACAAAGGAGAGATCAGTATGGCTTACGAACCCGATTGCACCGACCGCAGTTATCTTTTCGGCTGTCTGCTTGCGATAGCGGATAAAGCAGAAAGAGACACGTATGAGAAGGAGGAAAAGCGTATCACGAACGCAAGACGTCTATGGAGCGCCTTTTCCGCAAGACCTTATCAGACGTGGGCGATAATCGAAGAGCGGCTGGAGCCGTATCTTGAAAAGAAGCCCTGGATAATGACAAAATATACAAAGCACATCAATGAGATAATGGCTAAGATGTCTCTTGAGGACTATGCCGACAACAGTAAGCTTTCGCCTATGTACCTGATAGGCTATCACCACTACAATGCACTGCTTTGGAACGAAAAAGATGAAAGCGGTAAGGAGGAATAAAACAATGGCAGTACTTCAGAACAAGATAGACTTTTCGGTTATCATAACAGCAAAAAATGCTAATCCTAACGGGGATCCCCTCAACGGCAACCGCCCCAGAGAGAACTACGACGGCTACGGCGAGATCAGCGACGTTTGCATCAAGAGAAAGATGCGCAACCGTCTTCAGGATATGGGCGAAAAGGTTTTTGTGCAGTCTGATGACAGGTGCGATGACGGGTTAAAAAGCCTTCATGACAGAGCTAAGGGCTGTGAGGCTCTTGCTGCGTTAAGCAAGCAGAAGAACACAGATCGTGATGAATACGCAAAAGCAGCCTGCTCAGAATGGATAGATGTAAGGAGCTTTGGACAGGTGTTTGCGTTCAAGGGCGATCCTGTTTCCGTCGGCGTGAGAGGTCCCGTTACTGTTCAGCAGGCTGTAAGCGTAACGCCGATAGATATAACGAGCATGCAGATAACGAAAAGCGTTAACGGTGAAAGCGGCAAAGAGGGTAAGGCGTCCGATACTATGGGCACAAAGCACAGAGTAGACTTCGGGGTGTATGTAGCTCACGGCAGCATCAACGTTCAGCTTGCCGAGAAAACGGGCTTTACCGAAGAAGATGCCGAAAAGATAAAGCAGGCTCTTGAAACATTATTTGAAAACGACTGCTCTTCCGCAAGACCCGAGGGCAGTATGGAAGTAAGGCGTGTTTATTGGTATAAGCATAACGGCAAAACACCGAAGTATTCTTCCGCAAAGGTACACCGTCAGCTCAAGGTGACTCTGAAAGATGGTGTTGACAGACCAAGATGCTTTGAAGATTATGACATAACGCTCGAAAAACTCGATGGACTTGAGCCTGAGGTATTTGAGGGCTGATATGTACAGCGAAGACGAATATCTAATGTTGTCGGGTCTGCAGCATTTTGTATTCTGCCGCAGACAGTGGGCGCTGATACATATAGAACAGCAATGGGAAGAGAACTACCGCACAGCCGATGGGCAAGTTATGCACAGAAATGTACATGATGCGGACTTTCACGAAAAAAGAGGGGATACCATTATAACGAGAGCTATGGCGGTATCCTCTCAAAGACTCGGCATAAGCGGTGAGTGCGACGTGGTTGAGTTTCGCAGAAGCAAAGACGGTATCGGGCTTTTTGGCGTCGAAGGCAGATATGATGTGATACCGATAGAATACAAGAGAGGCTCTCCGAAGGAAAACGACAGCGATATCATGCAGCTTGCGGCACAGGCAATGTGCCTGGAAGAGATGCTTTGCTGCGAGATAGATACAGGATATCTTTATTACGGAGAGATGCACAGGAGAACCAAAGTCGCAATAGATGCAGACCTTCGTGAGCGCACCGAAAAAGCTATAGAAGAGATGCACGACCTTTTCCGAAAGCAATACACACCTAAGGTCAGACGCACAAGAGCCTGCAATGCATGTTCTCTGAAAAATATCTGCCTGCCGGCGCTTTTTTCAAAGAAAAGTGCGAGAAGCTATATAGAAGATATGCTCGGAAAGGAGGAGTGAGATGAAAAAACTGCTTAATTCCCTCTATATTACTTCTCCGGACAGATATCTTTCTCTTGACGGAGAAAATGTGGTAATACAGGAAAACGGAGCGGCGATAGGAAGAGTTCCGCTGCATAATCTTGAACGTATAATGACTTTCGGATATACCGGGGCAAGTCCTGCCCTGATGGGCAAATGCGTAAAAAATGGCATAGAGCTGGTGTTTATGAGCAGAAGCGGAAAATTTCTTGCCCGTGTTGAAGGAGAGGTGAACGGAAATGTTTTATTGAGGCGGCAGCAGTACAGATATGCCGACGACAAGGCTATGTGTCTTGATATCTCGAAAAACATTATCTGCGCCAAGCTTTTTAACAGCCGATGGACGATCGAAAGAACACTGAGAGATCACCCTATGCGAATAGATACCAATAAGTTTATTAGTTGTTCGGGACTTCTGAAACAGTCTATAGAGAATGCGAAAAACGCAGAGGATATCGATTCGCTCAGAGGCATCGAAGGGGAAGCTGCACAGATCTATTTTTCGGTTTTTGATGATATGATCCTGCAGCAGAAAGACGATTTTTCTTTCACGACAAGAAACAAGCGTCCGCCTAAGGATAATGTCAACGCTTTGCTTTCGTTTTCGTATTCTCTTGCGACGAGTATGTGCGCATCTTCTCTTGAAGCGGTCGGACTTGATCCGTATGTAGGTTTTATGCACACCGATCGTCCGGGCAGGAGATCGCTTGCACTTGATCTTGTTGAAGAGCTGCGGGCGCCTCTGTGCGACAGGTTTGTATTGACGCTTATAAACAAAAAGATCATATCCGCAAATGATCTTGAAAAGCGTGAAGACGGCGCAGTGATACTTACCGAGAACGGAAGAAAAACATTTTTAACGGCTTGGCAGAAGAGAAAAGACGATGAGCTGAAGCATCCGTTCCTTGATGAAAAGATCGAGTGGGGTATAGTGCCGTATGCTCAGGCGCTTCTGCTTGCAAGAAATATCAGAGGCGACATCGACGCTTATCCTCCTTTTATGTGGAAGTGATGAAATGCTTGTATTGATAACGTATGATGTAAGCACGGCTGACAGTGCAGGAAGAAAACGCCTGCGCCGTGTTGCGAAGCAATGCGTGAACTATGGGGTGAGAGTTCAGAATTCGGTTTTTGAATGTGAGCTCGATCCTGCAAAATGCAGACTTCTCAAACAAAAACTTATAGAAACGATAGATGAGAAAACAGACAGTCTGCGTTTCTATTACCTTGGAGATATAAAAAAGGCCAAGGTGGAACATTTCGGAATAAAGCAGACGATAAAGGTTGATGAACCGCTTATCTTCTGATGCGAATTATAAGCTCACATAGTTTCACAGGAGCTTTCGCACCGAAAAAACGATCCGTTTTTGTCACCATCCCAAAGTGTAGAACGTGTGTCAAAACGGATCTTTGTCAAAAATGTGCAGCTCTAAATTAACTGTCATTAGTGGCTATGTGCATTTTTGCGGTCTCTCCCCACACGGGGAGAGTGGATTGAAATGATAAAGAGTGAGAAAAGCGCAAATTTTGGAGGTGTCTCTCCCCACACGGGGAGAGTGGATTGAAATATTCATCTGTGTTTTCATTCTGATTGTCTCCTCCATAGTCTCTCCCCACACGGGGAGAGTGGATTGAAATATAGCCGCTTTGCGGACACGCCAATCCTCGTCTTGTCTCTCCCCACACGGGGAGAGTGGATTGAAATTGGAAGCACTATCCGTCCAAGTTTTCGCTTTCCCGGGTCTCTCCCCACACGGGGAGAGTGGATTGAAATCACCTTTTACGTACTTTTTACCATCAACCTCTTGTCTCTCCCCACACGGGGAGAGTGGATTGAAATCACCTTTTACGTACTTTTTACCATCAACCTCTTTGTCTCTCCCCACACGGGGAGAGTGGATTGAAATACGACACGTTGAAATCGCCAGAAGCTTTGGCAAATGTCTCTCCCCACACGGGGAGAGTGGATTGAAATTCCGAGATCTGAAAATGTCGGAGTTGCCGAGATCGTCTCTCCCCACACGGGGAGAGTGGATTGAAATAATTTTCCACGTTTCCACGTGTTGGAATACGGCTGTCTCTCCCCACACGGGGAGAGTGGATTGAAATTGATGGATTTGTGGTTGATGTGGGAACTTACTCGTCGTCTCTCCCCACACGGGGAGAGTGGATTGAAATAGATAAATTACCACTACAAATTTGCAAAGCGGAGGTCTCTCCCCACACGGGGAGAGTGGATTGAAATGGGAAAAACTATGTCAATGACTAATGATCTTGAAGTCTCTCCCCACACGGGGAGAGTGGATTGAAATTATTATCAGGTCTGTTATCATGGGTATATAATCCGTCTCTCCCCACACGGGGAGAGTGGATTGAAATCCTCTAGATGATCTTTTTGTTTGTTTAACCATTGTCTCTCCCCACACGGGGAGAGTGGATTGAAATATACCATGATAGATCAATTGGGAATTCTGTAAAACGTCTCTCCCCACACGGGGAGAGTGGATTGAAATATTTAACGATGTACACACCGAATTTGTCGCAGAGTCTCTCCCCACACGGGGAGAGTGGATTGAAATGGCGGTTGACAATTACGTTAAATCACTTGTCAATCGTCTCTCCCCACACGGGGAGAGTGGATTGAAATTTTCCAATTTGCCAAATCAAATAATGGGTCGTCCCAGTCTCTCCCCACACGGGGAGAGTGGATTGAAATGATCTCTGTTAGTTCCTCGTCGGTTGCAGGGACGTCTCTCCCCACACGGGGAGAGTGGATTGAAATTCTTGCTTCTCAATTATAGCCCTGTTAGATCGTAGTCTCTCCCCACACGGGGAGAGTGGATTGAAATCGATCGATCGGAAAACTAAGCACCTGCAACCGCAGTCTCTCCCCACACGGGGAGAGTGGATTGAAATTGATTACTCGTTAAATGCAACAAAGTACATTAAGTCTCTCCCCACACGGGGAGAGTGGATTGAAATCACGTGAAACATAGGGCTATTTTATTATTTGAGGTCTCTCCCCACACGGGGAGAGTGGATTGAAATGTCAATAAAATAAACGGTAAATGCTAAATCGCCTGTCTCTCCCCACACGGGGAGAGTGGATTGAAATTCAATCTATATAACGATCGTTACGACGAGACACTGTCTCTCCCCACACGGGGAGAGTGGATTGAAATAATCATAAACCCAACTATAACTATTGAGTGTGATCGTCTCTCCCCACACGGGGAGAGTGGATTGAAATAAACTGGGATAAAAACGATCCGTTCGGTGACGGCGGTCTCTCCCCACACGGGGAGAGTGGATTGA
>CACZYP010000020.1:23882-59230 GCA_902785425.1 uncultured Ruminococcus sp.
CTCTCCCCACACGGGGAGAGTGGATTGAAATAAACTGGGATAAAAACGATCCGTTCGGTGACGGCGGTCTCTCCCCACACGGGGAGAGTGGATTGAAATTTTTTCTCTTTGACGTACTTGTTTCTGGTGTCGGTGTCTCTCCCCACACGGGGAGAGTGGATTGAAATGATAACGAAAATGCCATCATTTCTTCGATAGGTGGTCTCTCCCCACACGGGGAGAGTGGATTGAAATAGCCATGTATCGAGGGCTGATTAAAATCTCTCCACGTCTCTCCCCACACGGGGAGAGTGGATTGAAATAGTTTGTATACTTGCATAAAATGTTATCGTTTTTTGTCTCTCCCCACACGGGGAGAGTGGATTGAAATGTATATGATCTTGCCGCAGCCATCACAGATCTTAGCGGTCTCTCCCCACACGGGGAGAGTGGATTGAAATTACAGGCAGCAAGGGCAATGCGGTCGTTATAAAGTCTCTCCCCACACGGGGAGAGTGGATTGAAATTCGTCAAAAAGCTCGTTCGGCGTGCAACCTATCGCGTCTCTCCCCACACGGGGAGAGTGGATTGAAATGGATTACAGGAAATTTAATGTCCATTGCCTTGCAAGGTCTCTCCCCACACGGGGAGAGTGGATTGAAATGTATGACGCACATAAAGCGTGTGATACATTTAGAGTCTCTCCCCACACGGGGAGAGTGGATTGAAATATGGAAAAGTACGGAAGTTTATCGAAAGAACGAGATCGTCTCTCCCCACACGGGGAGAGTGGATTGAAATTAATTACAGCTATGACAACGCCAAAGAGGGCTTGATGTCTCTCCCCACACGGGGAGAGTGGATTGAAATCAGATAGGATATAAGGGCATGATCGATTTGGCAAAGTCTCTCCCCACACGGGGAGAGTGGATTGAAATATATTATCTCCTCTGTTAAAACTCCGAACTGCCGTCTCTCCCCACACGGGGAGAGTGGATTGAAATATAGCCGCCGCACGAACATCACAATCCTCGTCTGTCTCTCCCCACACGGGGAGAGTGGATTGAAATTCTCACAGCCTCTTTATATCCGCTCTTCTTAATAGCCGTCTCTCCCCACACGGGGAGAGTGGATTGAAATTAATTACAGCTATGACAACGCCAAAGAGGGCTTGGTCTCTCCCCACACGGGGAGAGTGGATTGAAATTTATCTTTAAAGAGTTCGTACAGCTGATCTCGATGTCTCTCCCCACACGGGGAGAGTGGATTGAAATTGTTAACAAAAGAGGCGGCAATGCTAAAAATTGGTGTCTCTCCCCACACGGGGAGAGTGGATTGAAATAAAATTACATCCGATTTTTTCTACCGATTCACGACAGTCTCTCCCCACACGGGGAGAGTGGATTGAAATTACGCTTACAAATGCGTTTACGGGTAAATCTATATCCGGTCTCTCCCCACACGGGGAGAGTGGATTGAAATTTTGCGAATGTACGCAATGGGTATGTTGCGCCGCGTCTCTCCCCACACGGGGAGAGTGGATTGAAATTCCAACAAGTTCCTGCAACAGCGTTAAGCAGTTACGGTCTCTCCCCACACGGGGAGAGTGGATTGAAATTCGTCAAAAAGCTCGTTCGGCGTGCAACCTATCGTCTCTCCCCACACGGGGAGAGTGGATTGAAATTGTAACGCCGTCAAGCTCAAAGAACGTTGCTCTCATGTCTCTCCCCACACGGGGAGAGTGGATTGAAATTCGTTCTCGTTGAATCAGCGGCGAGGGGCTGACAGTCTCTCCCCACACGGGGAGAGTGGATTGAAATATCATCTCTTCGGGAGCTGTGGCCCAAGGTGACGTCTCTCCCCACACGGGGAGAGTGGATTGAAATCTGACTGTCAACGTTTGACAGCAATTTCGCCACACGTCTCTCCCCACACGGGGAGAGTGGATTGAAATTTAGAGAGTATCGCCTTCGTGACATTTATAAAGCAGTCTCTCCCCACACGGGGAGAGTGGATTGAAATTCCTCCTTGATCGCTTCTAAAAGTTCGGGATTGGTCTCTCCCCACACGGGGAGAGTGGATTGAAATAGATCACAGGGTATCGCTACACAGGTGAACGGCAGTCTCTCCCCACACGGGGAGAGTGGATTGAAATTGTAGATGTGCTTATTCGCTTAGAGTTTGAGGACGGCGTCTCTCCCCACACGGGGAGAGTGGATTGAAATCTCCTTTCCTCTTAGAAAGAGATTTTTTGTTGTGGTCTCTCCCCACACGGGGAGAGTGGATTGAAATAAATCATGTTTCTAATGACCAAACGGTAAATAATACGTCTCTCCCCACACGGGGAGAGTGGATTGAAATATGACAATTACCATTAACAGGAGTAGCAGATACGTCTCTCCCCACACGGGGAGAGTGGATTGAAATATGTAAAGCATATCAGCCCTAACAACTATACCAAGTCTCTCCCCACACGGGGAGAGTGGATTGAAATTTATGATATAAATCATAAAAATAGTAAAATACAAGGTCTCTCCCCACACGGGGAGAGTGGATTGAAATGGTAGATTTCATAGATAATAATTAACGTAACAGCCGTCTCTCCCCACACGGGGAGAGTGGATTGAAATTTTTTCCCAGCTCGTTTCAACGCTACACGAGTTTCGGTCTCTCCCCACACGGGGAGAGTGGATTGAAATGTTTTTCCCATTCATAGCAAATATCATCAACAGCGTCTCTCCCCACACGGGGAGAGTGGATTGAAATATCGACAATACATTTAATCGCCTGCTGCACAACATCGTCTCTCCCCACACGGGGAGAGTGGATTGAAATGTGAGGCGGCTATGAAAGCTTGCAACGGCAAGGACGTCTCTCCCCACACGGGGAGAGTGGATTGAAATCATGCTCAAAAATTAAACGATCACAATAAAACTGGAGTCTCTCCCCACACGGGGAGAGTGGATTGAAATTTGCTCATGTTGCACTTGTCCTTATCGATTATAACGTCTCTCCCCACACGGGGAGAGTGGATTGAAATGCTGAAAACGATCAACATATTTAACGTTTCCGCTGTGTCTCTCCCCACACGGGGAGAGTGGATTGAAATCCTGTTTATATACCGTTGATCTAATCGTACCGCTGTCTCTCCCCACACGGGGAGAGTGGATTGAAATAGCAACAAATATATCGGTCATTCGTGATCCGTTTTGTCTCTCCCCACACGGGGAGAGTGGATTGAAATATAACTACATTTGTAGTTATGTTACCGACTCTGGTCTCTCCCCACACGGGGAGAGTGGATTGAAATGTTTGAGATGGGTGTATATACATCTCGTATGTCGTCTCTCCCCACACGGGGAGAGTGGATTGAAATTATCCCCGGCGGCGTTGATTATCCAATCGGCGAGCTGTCTCTCCCCACACGGGGAGAGTGGATTGAAATATAAAGCACCGTCAAGAAAAAAGATAGCGCCGACAGTCTCTCCCCACACGGGGAGAGTGGATTGAAATTATCTCTGCTGGGGATTGGGGATAGGGTCTCAAGTCTCTCCCCACACGGGGAGAGTGGATTGAAATCCGCATATGACGGAACAAGCATAGAAGCCCGCAGTCTCTCCCCACACGGGGAGAGTGGATTGAAATAATCAATGTCGGATTTGACCTCCAGAACGGCGGCATGGTCTCTCCCCACACGGGGAGAGTGGATTGAAATCTATTTTTCAACGGCTATGAAACAACGATCCCGTAGTCTCTCCCCACACGGGGAGAGTGGATTGAAATATGTAATGATTCATTTCGGATTCTGTTTCAAAAGCGTCTCTCCCCACACGGGGAGAGTGGATTGAAATTAATACTTTCGACCGATTCAGAACGATTTGAAGATGGTCTCTCCCCACACGGGGAGAGTGGATTGAAATTCTGTTGTTTTGCTCTTTGCTTTTCTATGTTGCGTCTCTCCCCACACGGGGAGAGTGGATTGAAATAAGAGCTGATTGATGGCAAGATCACTCCCGAATACTGTCTCTCCCCACACGGGGAGAGTGGATTGAAATCGTTTCAACGTCGTGAGTGATTTCGCACACATCAGTCTCTCCCCACACGGGGAGAGTGGATTGAAATGTCTTTTTTGTCGTAGCGTCCTGCCTGATAGTCGTCTCTCCCCACACGGGGAGAGTGGATTGAAATATTGAAGAGGCTGATCCGTATATCGGGACGATGTTGTCTCTCCCCACACGGGGAGAGTGGATTGAAATGGAACTGCCGAAACATCATCATCGGTAGCGACCGCAGTCTCTCCCCACACGGGGAGAGTGGATTGAAATAATCAAGGGTTGGACATAAGGCTTGTGAATGACGTCTCTCCCCACACGGGGAGAGTGGATTGAAATCTGCCTATGATGAAGCGAGCGTTCCCGATGATGCGGTCTCTCCCCACACGGGGAGAGTGGATTGAAATCTCAATCCCCTCACAATTGCGGATTATCTTGCAGTCTCTCCCCACACGGGGAGAGTGGATTGAAATCGGACGGTTACGGCGGTTATGTGGCAACATGGCAAGTCTCTCCCCACACGGGGAGAGTGGATTGAAATAATCTGAGAGCTTTGGGGGCTATTCGTACTCAAAGGTCTCTCCCCACACGGGGAGAGTGGATTGAAATTTGTTCGTTTGCACAAAAAAGTGACAATATTTTGTGCAGTCTCTCCCCACACGGGGAGAGTGGATTGAAATAATAAATGCCGTTATAACGTCCATCTCTCTGCGGGTCTCTCCCCACACGGGGAGAGTGGATTGAAATAAAGAACGTTGCCCTCATCGGCTTGTCGGTCGCTAGTCTCTCCCCACACGGGGAGAGTGGATTGAAATAACGGTGCCGCCTGTCGGGATCGCTATGTTCGCTGTCTCTCCCCACACGGGGAGAGTGGATTGAAATACCGATAACCTTGCCGTCAGGATCGATTTTTTGAAGGTCTCTCCCCACACGGGGAGAGTGGATTGAAATTCTGTAGATTTTATCGTAAAGAATTTGCGAGAGTCGTCTCTCCCCACACGGGGAGAGTGGATTGAAATTGTGACTGGAATAAGATTTTTCGTGCCGTCATTCAGTCTCTCCCCACACGGGGAGAGTGGATTGAAATGATGATCTCATCAGGACATTGCGGCTGACGAAGGTCTCTCCCCACACGGGGAGAGTGGATTGAAATAGCCACGGATACAGCCCGAATCCGTCCATTCCCATCGTCTCTCCCCACACGGGGAGAGTGGATTGAAATACTTGCCCAACCTGACGAGTTTGACTTAGAAGACGTCTCTCCCCACACGGGGAGAGTGGATTGAAATAATGTACCTATATATTTTAAGGAAACGTTTTTAATCACAAAGGTACGTTATCAGAGCGCAGAAACGAACTTGAAGGCAAGGTAAAAACTGTCGATGTGATCGCTGTTGCATTAATGCTTTTGATGTAACGAAATAACCCAAAAGCAAATCGGTATTCCTACACTAAAAATTTAAGGAGCACTGTGATTTGTTGATTTCAGGCGGATGATTTGCTATAATAATGCTATACAAAAACTCGTCTTTGACAAGATCACCGAGATAATAGAAGCAGCCGGAAAAGAGCGTGCAGTGAAAAATATAAAATGAAATAACGGGTGATGATCATGACAGAATTTGAAAGAATAGAGAATTTTGAGAAAAGGAAAAGATAGCTATGACATTTGCGGAAGCTTTGAAAAGCGGAGATCTTGAAAATATCAGAAGATCCCCAAAATCCGATCTGCACGATCATTTTGTGCTTGGAGGAAACAGGGACTATATTTTTCGCAAAACGGGATATAAAATAGAACCGATTTTACAGCCGCTTAACTCCATGAGTGAAATGGACGCATGGAGCGGCAAATACATCGGGGATCGTTTCAATAGTTCGGAAGGACGTAAACTGCTGATCGAAGCTGCGTTTGAGCAGGCAAAATACGACGGCGTTACCGTATTGGAAATAGGCGAAGACGTGTGGGGACTCGGTGAGTTCTTTCACAATGATACAGACGAGCTGATCGCTGCTTTTCGTGAGGCGAATGAGCGTATCGCACCGGAGATCGAGCTGCGTTTGCAGATAGGCTTATCACGGCACTGCCCGATAGATTATTTAACTGATTGCCTTAAACATTTTTGGGGCCACAAGGAGTTCTATTCGATCGACCTGTACGGAGACGAGCTTGCGCAGCCTATCGAAAACTTTATCCCGATCTACGAACAGGCTGCCGAAAATGGACTTGTTCTGAAAGCGCACGTAGGCGAATGGGGAACACCGCAGGATATCGTTACGGCGGTAAAGGCGCTTCATCTTGACGAGGTGCAGCACGGTATCGCAGCTGTACAAGATGAAAGTGTGATCGGGTTCCTCGTAGAAAATAAGATAAGACTGAACATCACGCCGTCAAGCAACGTGTTGCTTGGGCGAGTTGCCGATATGGCGCACCATCCGATAGCGCAGCTTTACCGGAAAGGAGTTGATGTCACGATCAATTCCGATGACGTGCTTATCTTTGATTCCGATGTATCGAAGGAGTATCTGAGATTGTATCGGTCGGGCTGTCTGACGGCAGAGGAGCTTGATGATATCAGGCTGAACGGTATCTATGCGGGTACACGCAGTTCGCATACTGACGTTATATGAATATAAGTTATACAGCCAACCGAACGTGCTGAAAAGAGGTAAGAGAACGAATGAGACAATATATTGATTGTATATCAGTCGAAAACATGCGTGAAAGCGACCGCCTGACTATCGAACGCTTTGTTCCCGGGCGCACGCTTATGTACAGAGCGGCGCTTGGCGTTTACCGTGCCGTGAAGTGGTCCGGTGATATTGCGATAGCTGTCGGAGGCGGCAACAACGGCGGCGACGGTTACGCACTGGCGTGTATTCTGGCAAGTGATAATATCCCGTGCCGCATCGTCAAGCTCAGCGAAAAGCTGACGGAGGACAGTTCGTTTTTCGCTGAGAGAGCAAAAGCTTTCGGTGTGCCTGACGGGATGTATGCGAAAGGTGCATTTGAAAACGCCGATATAGTGGTTGACTGCCTGCTTGGAACGGGCTTTCAGGGGAGCTTGCGTGAGCCGTGGCTCGGTGCTGTTTCTGAGATAAATTCCTGCAAGGCGTATGTTGTGAGCGTGGATATCAACAGCGGAATGAACGGCGATACGGGCGAGGCGGAAACTGCCGTTGAGTCCGATATCACGGTAACGATAGGATACGTTAAGCGTGGACTTGTTGCTGAAAATGCGGCGAAGTATATCAAAAAGCTCGTCGCTGCGGATATAGGTATCGTGCTTGCAAAGCATGAATATAAGCTTTGTTCTGAGACGGAGTATCATGAGGAAAACGACGACATGATTATACCGGCTCCGCAGTATTTGCAGTTTGAAGCTGTTGATGTGAGTGGGGAAGAAATGACGGGTGTTATCCGAAACGATGGTATCAACGCTTAACGACGGTGATGATTTCAGAGCTATCGCTTTGCAGTGAGGCAGATAAGCCGAAAAGTGCCTCTCTGAAAATTGGTGTGAACACTTATGTAGAATAGGCTTCGGTTTATTATGAATAACAGAAAAATCCCGAAAAGCGCATTGCGGCGGCTTTTCGGGATCATTTGTTTTATTGGCTTTTCTGAAATCTCACGGACGTAGTGGGGAATTAGTGGCTTGAGTGCTGTTTTGTACAAGCTCGATCGTCAGAACAGCTTCTCCACGTTTTGCATTCTGCGACGCTTTGGCGATATCTCCGTTTGCATTTGCGATCATATGTTTGTAAACGGAGAGTTTAGCCTGCTCGCACCGCTTGTTTATGCGAGTGAAGCCGCAGCCGTCGCTTTGCTTTGCAAGAAACTCTGCTGCTTCTGCAGTGCAGTTCACGCATTTGAGCTTTTCCATGATATACGCCTTTCGTGTTTCTTCATCGGGCGTTGGTATATCTATTTTTTCGTTGAGCATAGATATAAAATCGGGATCGGCTTTGTTTGCATCGGAGGTGACTGCTATGAAAATATACTCGGCTCCGCTTTGGCTGAGTTCATTGAGCAGGTCTGTAAAAAGACGGGTTCGGAGTTTTTCTTCAAGTGAGTCTCCTCTGCTGCAAAACATTTCGGCATCGCTGCAAATAACGGCGCAAGGCGATGATATTATCACCTCATTGAGCGCTTTTGTGAGTTTCCTTTCAAAATCGGCATAGCCGCCCGTTAAAAAGCTCTGCGGTGTAAGCATTATAGTTGAAAACGATCTCTTTGCAAGATCGCCGCATAATGCGTGCGCATAATAAAGAGCGTCGTTCCTTTCGCTGCTGTTTAGCATAATTATTTTTGAAGCAGGTATTTCAAGCGTGCGTGAAAGCTCATCCGATACGATGCTGTCGGCTGTTTGTTTTAGCTGCTTTTTTATTTCTGCCATACCGAACAGCGAGTCAAGATCTGTGTTCGACACATCTATATACAGTGATTCGGTAAATGCTTCGTTTCTGTACATTAATATCAACTCCGTTGTTTTATAGAAAGAACGATCAAGCGTGAATGAACATAACGCTGCTCATAATTTCATGATCGGTATATTCTCATTACGTTATCCATAACAGACTATGCTGTAATTTCGATTTTCTTTTATTATACCATAACCACGCTGCCACGGCTACCCTTTTTCATATTTGAACATTAAGGCAATAACATTTCGCTGAACAAATTGCAGCTGCCCGGTTTATATTGACACGTCGGACAGCGTAGTATATAATGTTTAATGGGAATTAAACGTATTTCCGAAATTCCCTTTTACAGATATTCATCAAAAGGAAGAAATGTTATGGAAAACAAGAAAACAAAAAAGAAGGCTCGGTTCATTATCCCTGCTGCGATAGTTGCGGCGGTTGTTGTGTCCGGTGCGGTATTCTCGCATTTCGGAGGATTCTCAACAGGAAAATGTGCCGATGTTGACGAATATGCAAAGTATGCAGGCGGTGTGTCGGATATCACCGTTCCCGAACAGGCGCATGTTATTGCACTGGGCGAGGCTACTCACGGCAATGCCGAGTTCCAGCAGCTTAAACTTGACGTTTTTAAGGTCATGGTCGAGAAATACGGTGTGCGTTCGTTTGCCATAGAGGGAGATTTCGGTGGCAGTGAAGCTGTTGACCGCTATATCAACGGCGGCGATGGAACTGCAAGCGAGGCTGCCGGAGCGATCGGTTTCGCTATTTACAGAACGGAACAGATGGAACAGCTCATCTCCTGGATGCGCAGCTATAACGATTCTGCAAAAGAAGAGGATAAGCTCCATTTCTACGGCTTCGATATGCAGAGGGTAAAGTATAATTACAAATACCTTCTTGAAGCTGCAAAAGCGTGCGGCGCCGATGTAACAGAGCTTGAAAGCATATGGAATGCAGACGAAGAGGATTTCTCCGACAGCAGCGATGCTAAGAAGAGGATAGAGGTTCTTGAAAATATCAAGACTGAGATCGAAAAGAGCGGAGATGCTCAGTCGGCAGAAGCGGCGCATTTTGCCGATGCTCTGATACAGAATCAGAAGCTTGATTCCGATAACAGCGTATCTCGTGACGCTTTGATGGCAGAAAATGTACTCTGGATCCTTGAACAGGAAAAAGCCCGTGGCAGCGAGCGTATTTTTGTTTCGGGGCATAACGGTCATGTTGAAAAGACCGGCGGTTATGCAGGAATGGGAAAGGTCATGGGAAATCTGCTTGCAGACGAGCTTGGCGACGAATACTTCTCCATCGGTACAGATTTCTATAAGACCACATGCAACGTTCCTAAGGGCGACAGCTACGAAAGAACTACGCACCTGTTCTACTCTCACGATCCGCTTGCAAAAGCTTCAATGAAATGCGGCAATGATGTAAGCTGGCTCGATTTCTCCGCAGTGCCGGACAGCTCTGCACTCAGACAGCAGCTTGATGAAGCTGTCTGGACAGGCTCTGTAGGTGAATACTACTCTCCGGTCATGGCGTTCATGCCGATGATGTACCGTGTATGGGGTGTTCCCACACAGCTTTACGACGGCATGATATTCGTTTCAGATGCCGCTCCGACGGAGATAATTGAAATCACCGAATAAAATTTTTCTATAGATTTATGCTGCGAACTTGAGCTTTTCAAGTTCGCAGTTTTTTTTCCATGATAAATGAACAGGGATAATGTATTATATATTTGCAGAGATGATTACGGGCGTGCTTGACAAGAGCACAGCGGTACATCAGGATCTTCCGAAGTGTATGCCGTGTGATCGCTTTGCGGATGGTTTTTTATAGGTTCGATCCCTATACTTTTGCGTTTGAAACGCAGTCCATAATTGGTATGGTCTTCATTGATCGGCGTTATGCATTCGTGCAGCGTCAAAACAATTATCCAAATTGTTCTTTTAAGGACTGTAATTATCGTGCGGATGTTTTTTCGCAGAAATGCGGAATCTCAAATGCAATGAAGGTTTTGCCTTGCCTGTCAGAGGATACCGTGTTTCGGAAAAATAAGCCAAAATGAATTTCGCTTATTGCTCCGTTCACTTAAGAAAACAGTGATACGATCATTGTTTCTTGTAATCAGACAGCCGCAGAGCTTTCATAGATAATTACGGTTATCGCAAGTTTTATCCGGGAGGATCAATATATATGGAAAAGGTGATAAATATGAAAAAGGTTATAGTAAATGAAAATGAACGTGGTTTTCTTTTCAGCGACGGTAAATTCGTAAAGGTTCTTAAAGCTGGAAAATACTATACACACGGTAATCGTATGATCGAAGTGGTTTCTGTAAATTCACCCGTATCTTCGGCACATTGCAGCTTGAATACGCTGCTTGCTTCGGAAGAACTCAAAGAGGAAGCGGCGATCGTTGAAGTCGGCGGCGTAGGCAAGCAGGAGATAGCGCTCCACTTTGTTAACGGCGAGTTTTCGGGAGTTCTCAGAAACGGCACTTACGCTTATTGGAATATAGCAGATAAGCATGAGTTCAGGATCGTTGATATATCATCTCCGGAAGTGTCGGATGATATCCCTCAGGAGATACTGAAAAAGGCACTTTCAACGGTATCTGTATTTCACAGGATCGAGGTCCTGCCTTATCAGAAAGTAATACTTTACTTTGACCACAAATTTGAAAGACTGCTCGAACCGGGTGTGTACTATTTCTGGAAGAACAATACAGATGTTACCGTTGACTATGTAGACACAAGGCTTAAACAGCTTAATATCCAGGGTCAGGAGATCATGACGATGGATAAGGTCTCGCTTCGCATTAATTTTGTGTGCAAATACAAGATCACCGATCATGTGAAAATAATGACCGAGATCGACAACTATATCGAACAGATACATATTGCCGCTCAGTTTGCTATAAGAGATTATGTGGGCAAGTACAAGCTTGACGAAGTTCTTTCAAACAAGGATGAGCTTTCCGAGTTCGTACTTAAAAGACTTAAAGCTAAAGAACAGGAGTTGTACGTTGAATTCTCCGAAGCAGGTGTAAAGGATATAATCCTTCCCGGCGAGATACGTGATATTATGAATACCGTGCTTATGGCTGAGAAGAAAGCACAGGCAAGCGTAATAACACGCCGTGAAGAAGTCGCTTCAACAAGATCGCTTTTGAACACCGCAAAGCTTATGGACGAAAACGCCACGCTTTATAAGCTTAAGGAACTGGAATACATCGAAAGGATATGTGAGAATGTCGGCAGCATAAACTTAAACGGCAGCAGCGATGTGGTATCTCAGCTTGCATTGCTGCTAAGAGGAAAAACTGCCAAACAGTAAAGAGCGCTGAACTGAACAGCCATGTATACCGAAAGATAACACCGCACAAATGAATGACTGACAAGGTTGTCGGAAGTTCATTTGTGCGGTGTGAAAATTTTTTTATTATTTGAAAACTTTTTTTGAGATATGAGATAATATTTATATGTATATACACCGAGGGCATTTTCCTTGAACCGGTTTAATAAAGGCAACACCGCACAAATGACCGCCTGGCGGCTCAGTACCAAATCTGCTTGCATCTTTGGCACTGCATTTATGCGGTATTGCCTAAAAAGGATATTCAATTTATGAACAATAAAGAATTTGAGCATTTCGCTGCGCAAAGCGGAAAGGATATTCTGCGGTTTTGCAGAATGATATCCGGAAGTTCTGACGGCGGAGACGAGCTGTATCAAGACACAATGTTAACGTTGCTTAAAAAGATAAAAAAGCTTGATACTGAACAAAATGTAAAGAGTTATGCTATATCCGTTTCTGTCTTGCTTTGGAAAAACAAGAAGAAAAAGTATTCGGTGCGTGATCGGATAGCAGCGACTGTAAGTTTGGAAGAATACGCCGAAAGCGGAGAACAGTTTGCATCTCACGACGATCCCGAACAGATCATTATGAGAAAAAGCGAAACGGAAATGCTTGTGGAACTGACATCTAAGCTTCCCGAAAAATACCGTATACCGCTTTATCTTTACTATTCGGCAAATATGAAAATAGAGGATATAGCCAAGTATTTACATATTCCGCTCGGAACGGTCAAGACAAGGCTCAGAAAAGCGAAAGCGATTCTTAAAGAAAGATTGGAGGCTTTAGAATATGACGAATGAAAAATTCGAGCAGATCTTACGGCGTGCCCTCGCTCCCGATATTGACGACCATGAGATATTTGTTCAGTACGAATTATCGGATGAAACAAACGGAACAGTTGATAATGATACGGAACGAACGTATATTATCACTAACGAGAAAGCGAGGTCTAATTGTATGAAGATCATTGCCAATATTGCGGCTGCTGCGGCGTGCGTTGCGCTGGTAGCAGGAATAGGCATAGGCGGAAAAGAATTGCTTCAACATCGTACTCAGGCTGTTGAAGGCAGCGGCGCAAGCAGTGTTGTTTCAAATGTAGAAAAATCTACTGTTTGGAAATTGGGCGAAAAGGAGTTCGCCCCCGGCGATAGTATTCCTTTGACCTATGATGACTACGAAAAGATAATCATGCTCAATGAAGAAAATGGGCAAGGCACTTATATTATTACTAACTCTTACCCGTGTGGATTTGAGCTTACACCGGATATAAAGAACTATAACGTTAAATACGCAATTGCAGCGGACTTCAACTGTGATGGCGAGGGTATTGAATCTGTGACGTACAGCATAAACAAGGGTGCCTTTGCTATTATAACTGTCGAAGAAAGCGACAGTCCTATCAAGTCTGGAACACTGTATGATGGGGAGCCGCATTTTACGACAGATGTGAAAAGGCACAAGACTGAAAAAAGAGACAGTGCTAACGTTATAATACGAGGATTAGGAGGTGTGCCCGAGTACTATACCGAATACACGGTCGATTACGATTCTCAGCGAAACGGCAACATCTGCGTAGATATTTGCGGCGAAGTTTTTGATGAGGATATCTATTATAAGATCTATAATAATTTAAAGAATTCGGGAGTAAACGACCCTGTAATTAAAGCCGAGGGCTTATCGGATCTGATGAAAGATGTTGAGATCACCTGTACGGTCAATTATACCGACGGTACTAAGGAGAGCAAAAAGTTGACACTGGAAGGTGTCACAATGACAAGTAAGGAGTTGGGACGAGATAGTACCGATAACAATTACGATCCCGACAAAGTAGAAGCGACATTTGCGTATAAGTTCAATTGAGTTGAAATAATAGGATCAACAGCTCCCGTCTGCATAGTATGCGGACGGGATTTGTTGATTTTATATAGGTGCTGCTTTTTATATGAGCATTTGTTATTTACTTATCTATATTACTATAATTTCTCTGTAGCAATTATCTAAATTGTCGATTGACGGAGAACTTTTTAACTGTTAATATAGTAATGCAATAATTTCTAACTTTGAATGGAGTAGATCAATATGAATTCAAAAGCCTTAAAGCGCACCGTTTCACTTTTTACAACGGCTGCCGTTACGATGACAATGCTTTGCTCGGGTATTTCCGCAAATGCAGCGAGCGGTTCATCCATAAGCTATACCTTTACAGGCAATAATGCTTCGGATGCCGGTTATGCAGAAGGAAAGATCACCTTTACGAGCGATACTTCCGGTACGTATGACCTTTATTGGGCAGACGATGAAAAAATACTGGACGGTTATTACAGCATTGCTACGTTCAAGATGAATGCAGGCGAGAGCAAGTCTGTAAAGATGGGGTATCATACAGCTATCCCGGCGAACGCAACAAAGATCATTGCTGTAAAAGGCACGAAAACAGTTGCTTCTGCAAAGGCTGTATATTCTGTTCCCGAAAACAAGCAGCTGATGTCTGAAAGCGGCGATCTTCTTTACACTTTCAACTCTTATTCCGACGTTCATATCGACAACAACGGTTATTATAAGAAAGCGCAGGAGCATCTTGCCGAGGCTTTCAAGTTCGGTGTAGATAAGAATACTGATTTTATAGTATCCTCGGGCGATATGGTCACAAATGCAGCCGGCCCCGACGGAGAGTGGAAGGCTTACGAGAAAATACTCAAAAACAGTGACTATGTAAATCCCGTTTGGGAAAGCTCGGGCAATCATGACACACGCTGCGGTTTGGATGGCTTGAATTCATTCAGACGTGCTACGGGCTTAGACAGCACACAAGCAACACTCGACAGTAATAATCCGTATTACTATGTTACAGAAAAGAATACGGGCGATGTGTTTATCTTTATGGCTCTTGAATCTCACTCGAACCCGAGCAATTACGAAGAGTTTTCCGAGGGCCAGCTTGAGTGGGTCAATGCTGTTGTGGAGGATCATTACTACAGCGGAGTTAATGTGTATCTGATCGAGCATTCACCTATCAAGGGCTTTGGCGCCGGCGACAGAATGAGCAATCCGTATTATAAGGCATTGCTTGACGAGAAGCATTGGGCTACTCGTGAGTTTAAAAAGATACTTACTAAATACCCGAATTTAATATTCTTATCGGGTCATACTCACGAAGACTTCGCAATGGGTTATAACTATTCCGATTCCAGTGCCGACGGAAAGACCAAAGGCTGCCATATGATCCATAACCCGGCTGTGGCAGGTTCTACTATGCCGCAGGATAACGACAAAGACCTTGAATATAATAACGGCTACGGCTTTAATTCGCAGGGATATTATGTTGAAACGTATCAGAACAGGATCGTTTTCTACGGCGCTAATCTTACCGACGAGCTTATTTATCCCGGATATTCCTACATTATGGAAGGCTCACGCAGTGATGCGGCAGAAAACACAAATGACGATGATATCACATTAAGCGGCGTTACTGTTCCTGCTTCCGAAAAAATAAGTGAAGTATCCGATATCCTTTCGGGATATTACAAGTATGCTTCCTATGACCAGTATCAGGCGCTCAAAAAGCTTTACTATAAGTACAGAAACGACAGCACGGCAGACAAAAACGTTATTGCAGAGTTCAATAAAAGAATAGCTGCTCTGAAAATGATAGCAGGGGAAACAAATATAACGTACCCGGTCGGCGATAAGTACTATTTTGAGAACACAAAATCATGGAACAAGGTTTATGCGTATGCGTGGACAGGTTCATCGAATAATGCAGCATGGCCGGGAGTTTTACTCAATCCCATAGGCACTTCAAACGGCAAAAATGTTTACCGTATTGACTTTAACAGCGCAGGACAGTATCAGAACCTTATATTTAACAATGGCAGCAATCAGACGGTTGATATTACGCTTAATCAGTACCCGAATAATGCATTCCGTCTCGGCAGCACCGATTCCAACGGTAAGTATAAGGTCAATAACTTTAAGTTTGAAGACGGTACCGACAGTGATACAGACAGTGCTGCAGATAGTGATACAGACAGCAATACAGATACCGAAACCGATACAGATAATATAATAATTACGGTCGGCGATAAGTACTATTTTGAAAATACAAAATCCTGGAAAAAAGTCTATGCATATGCCTGGACAGGCTCATCGCATAATGCGGCATGGCCGGGAGTTCAGATCTATCCCGTAGGCACTTCAAACGGCAAAGATGTTTACCGCATCGACTTTAACAGCGCAGGACAGTATCAGAACCTTATATTCAACAATGGCAGCAATCAGACGGTTGATATTGCGCTCGATCAGTACCCGAACAATGCTTTCCGTCTCGGCAGCACCGATTCAAACGGAAAGTATAAGGTAGAGAACTTTAAATTTGAAAACGGCACCGACAGTGATACAGACAGCAATACAGATACGGATAATGTGATCGTTTCCGACAGATATGTACTGCTTTACTACATCGAAGGCAAGCACGCATGGAACACTCTTGATACATGGTTCACAACTAAGAATAACAGCACCTATGAGTATTCTTTTACAGCAGACGGTGACTGCAAGATCAGTTTCAGCGTTTACGACAAGAAGAAAAATGTTTACGAGAGTCTTCCCGAAAGCCTTATATGTACCTATGAAAACGGCAAGACTTTTGGATCTTCCGTTAAGAGCGCTTCGTCAAGAGGCAGAAGCCTGACGGTCAATAATATGAAAAAAGGCGATACACTCAATATCGTTTACGATCACTCTGCAGAGACTCTCAGCGCTGCTTGTAAAACTTTGAATAAGTAAAAAGTAATAAAGAGCATAGCGAAAAATTTTCGCTATGCTCCTTTTTTGTTTCAGCAGTTCTCTCTTTCACGAACAAAGCCTGTATTCTCCGCCGTCATTGACCACAACATTCTCGCCTAAAAGTTCTCCCACAAGTTCCTTTATGCGTGACGCCTTAACTCCGAGCAGCTTTGACAGCTCCGCTTCGCTTGCGATCGTTTTGTCGGTAAGATAATCTATTATCAAGGCTTTTTGTGTCTCGGTCTTTAAAACCGAGATATTCTGCGCCGGAAGCGTTGCCTCACGAAGCATTTCGCTTATCTCGTCTTTTCTGCATCTGTAATCGCCCTCACCGCTTCTGCGGTAGATATTCAGCGGATCGCCGTCAACGTATACGGGCTTGCAGCAGCGTTCCGCTCTGGGTACTTTTATTACGATGATATGATCGCCGCCGATATTCTCTATCGTGATATCTTTCATCGAAAGCAGATTTACACTTGTCTTTCTCGGGTCATTTACTATATTCCAGAACTCGCTTACAAGCTCCTCGGGATCGGGCAGATCAACAGTGTGCAGGCTCTTATCGTCATACTCCTCAACGCCGAGCAGAATTATTCCTCCGAGAGTATTGGCAAAAGCGGAATACGTCTCCCACACGCTGTGAGGAAGCCCTCCGAGCGCAGACTTAGCCTCGATGCGGTTATTCTCTCTGTATTTATCAAGCTGCATAAGATCGATCATATCATCACCTGCCCGTTCAGGACGATACATTCAACAAAAAACATTACAAACAACTTAAATCTTGATAATATCCGAAGCGCTTGCGCACTTCTTCACTGTTGATTGTATTATATCTCATTTTATGTAATAATTCAAGGGAAGCACTGATTAAATCGAGTGCCCATATTGCGCAGTCAGATTTGCGGACAGTGTCCGCAGACCGATCGGCATGTGTTACAAGTGCCCTTGGGGTGCAAGCAAGATGGGTGCTCAGTCCACAGGACATGATTTATTCAGTGGTTTCCAAGAATACAGGCGCAAAGCTTCATGCTTTTATTTTAGCGTTCCTATAACAGCTGTCAATGTTTTCGCAACAGCATAAACAAGCGGCAGCACTTCGCTTTCCGCTTTTCCGCCATCGGGCACGCATATAACTTTAAGTCCTGCCGCATAGGCAGACTTAACGCCGTTCGGTGAATCCTCCAATGCAATACAGTTTTGCGGAGTCACTCCGAGCTTTTCACAGGCGTAAAGATAAACATCCGGAAACGGCTTGCCGTGCTCAAGATCGCATGCGCAGACTATCGTTTTAAAGCAGTCACGAACGCCTGCACGGGTCAGATAATCGCTTGCACGCTCAAAATTCGTCGCCGTAGCTATAGCCGATTTTATATTGTTTCTGCGAAGATGCTCAGTCAGCTCTCTTACGCCCGGTTTTGCTTCAACGCCGTACTTGTCAACATACTCGCTCATGAGCTTGATCCTCGTTTGCTTGACAAGATCAAAATCAAAGCCCTCGCCGAACGTATCGCAAAGAAGCTTTCGGGCGAGCGTTTTATCAAGGCTTCGCAGTGCCAATGCGGTTTCAAAAGTCATCTCATAACCGCACACCTGTGCCGCCTCACGCCAGAAGCGCTGATAAAGCTTCTCCGTATCCAATATAAGCCCGTCAAGGTCAAAAATAACCGCTTCTATCATAACGCATGCCCTCCTCCTTACAGATCACATATTATAAATATCTCCGACCAAAGCTTCAAGTTCCGAGAAAGTTTTCAGTGTACAGGCCGCTCTTCTGAACGATGATGCACCTCTGAAACCTTTTAAGTACCAGCCGACATGCTTTCTCGCTTCACGCATGCCTACATCTTCGCCCTTGTATTCGCACAAAGTTTTCATATGCTTGAGCATAACGAACAAACGCTCTTCCTTCGACGGCGGAGGGAGCTGTTTTTCCTCTGTAAACCACGAATATATCTGCATGAAAAGCCACGGATTTCCGAGTGCGCCTCTGCCGATCATAACAAGATCGCAGCCTGTTTCTTCGTACATCGACTGAGCGTCCTCTGCTGTGAGGATATCTCCGTTTCCGATAACGGGAATACTTACCGCCTGCTTTACTGCTTTTATTATGTCTCGATCAACAGGCGGCTGATACTGCTGCGCTCTTGTCCTGCCGTGAACGGCTACGGCAGCAGCTCCGTTTGCTTCGCATATCTTTGCAACCTCAACGGCGTTTACGGATTTGTCGTCCCAGCCCTTGCGTATTTTTACCGTAACGGGAATATCGACCGCAGAGCTTACCGCCTTTACTATATCGCCGCAGAGCTTTGGGTCTTTCATCAGCGCAGAGCCGCAGCCGTTTCCGCTTACTTTCGGAGCAGGACAGCCCATGTTGATGTCGATTATCTCCGGGCGGTAATCCATCGCTTTTTCGGCAGCGTGAGCCATAGTGAGCGGATCGCTTCCGAAAAGCTGTATACCTGCCGGGCGCTCGCTGTCGGATATTTCCATAAGCTGCTCCGTTTTTGCACTTTTGTATTCAAGTCCTTTGGAGCTTACCATTTCGGTAACGGTATACGCAGCGCCGAAGCTGCGGCAAAGCTCCCGAAAAGCCTTGTCTGCAACGCCTGCCATAGGAGCCAGGGCAGCGTAGCCCTTTATCTCAACATTGCCGATAAACATTTCTTATCCCTCCGTGATATAAAAAAATCGCACTACCGAGTAGTGCGATAACTTGGAGCGGATGACGGGGCTCGAACCCGCTACCTCCACCTTGGCAAGGTGGCGCTCTACCAGATGAGCTACATCCGCATCTCTTTGTGACTGCTTGATTATTATATCAGCAAAAACTGAATTTGTCAATAGGGAAATTCATGTTTTTTTAAATAAATCCGCAAGAACAATATTGCATAAAGCCGTAAAGTATGGTATAATTCAAATTAAAGGTGAAAGTTGATAATAATTTTACAACAAGAGCTTTTAATATGTATGCTTTTTATATATACAGAAATACGTTTTGGAGGTTTTACTATGGAAAAAAAGCGTTTGGTAACACGAAGCGACTTCGACGGACTTGTTTGCGCCATGATACTCCGTGATCTGGATATCATAGATGAAATAAAATTCGTGCACCCGAAAGATGTGCAGGACGGTAAGATCGAGCTTTCCAAGAACGATATTACCACCAACCTGCCCTACGACCCGAGAGTAGGACTTGCGTTTGACCATCATGAATCCGAAATAGACCGATTGAAATCGATCGAAGCAGGCGGTGAGCTTGTTATCGAGCCTGACGCACGCAGCGCCGCACGAGTTGTGTACAATTACTATGGAGGAAGAGAAAAGCTGCCGGGAATCACAGACGAGATCATGGCTGCCGTTGACAAGGGCGACAGCGCCGACTTTACAGTTGACGAGATACTGCATCCCACCGGCTGGGTGCTGCTGCATTACCTGATGGACGCTCGCACAGGTCTCGGACGTTTCCATCATTTCCGCATATCGAACTACGATCTTATGATGCAGCTTATCAGCTACTGTATGAACCATACGATTGACGAAATACTGGAGCTGCCCGACGTCAAAGAAAGAGTAGATCTGTACTTTGAGCAGGCCGAGCAGTTCAAAGCGCAGCTGAGACGCCTGGCTAAGATACACGACAAGGTAGTTGTGCTCGATCTGCGCAACGAAGAGATCATACATGCCGGCAACCGCTTCATGATATATGCAATGTATCCCGAAACAGAGATATCGATCCATGTAGCATGGGGCTTCAGAAAACAGAACACAGCCGTTATGATCGGAAAATCTATTGTCAATAAGGTTTCACATGTCGATATAGGTGAGCTTTGCCTTAAATACGGCGGCGGCGGTCATCATAATGCCGGCACCTGCCAGCTTGACAATGACAAAGTAGACGCCGCTCTGCCCGATATCATCAGAGCGCTCAACGGGTACGAAGATTAATAAATTATATACAACAACTAAACCGCCGTCACGCAGCTTGTGACGGCGGTTTCGGATCGTCGAAAAAGCGTGGCAAAACTTTACGTTATGATTTATTATTTTTTTGACAAATTAACGCCCTGCACATCTTTGCAGGGCGTTATCTGATTATTTGTATTTTTCAAGCGAAACTTCAACGATCTTGTTGCAAAGATCTTCGTAGCCGATGCCTTCCGCAGCAGCTTCCTGCGGAATAAGGCTTGCGCTTGTCATGCCGGGCAGCGTGTTTGCTTCAAGCGAGAACATGTCGCCGTTATTGTCAAGCAGGAAGTCAACTCTGCCATAGCCCTCAAGACCGAGAACATCGTAAGCTTTCTCTGCTTCTCTCTGCATGCGTGCCGTAGTTTCTTCGTCAAGATTTGCAGGGCAGATCTCTTCCGTTCTGCCGCTCTGGTATTTGTTGATATAATCGTAGAATCCCGTTTTCGGAATGATCTCGATGATAGGCAGTGCCTTGCCGTTGATAACGCCGACAGAGAACTCTCTGCCTTTGATGTACTGCTCAACGAGTACCTTTGTTTCATAGCGGAATGCTTCTTCCATTGCCTTTTTGAACTCGTCGGGAGTTTCAACGATAGATACGCCTACGCTGCTGCCGCCCGAGCAGGGCTTTACAACGCAGGGGTAGATGCTGTGCTTTGCACATGCTTCGTCGTTCCAGTCGGAAAGGCGGTAGCATATGCTGTTCGGAGTGGGAACGCCGTGATGCAGGAAAATGCTCTTCGTAACGCTCTTGTCCATAGCAGCTGCGCTTGCAAGGTATCCGCTTCCCGTATATTTTACGCCCATGAGATCGAGCGCTGCCTGAAGCTTTCCGTTTTCACCGTCGCCGCCGTGAAGCGCTAAAAAGCAGATGTCTGCATAGCGACAGATATCCTCAACATGCTCGCCGAAGAATCTGTCCGATTTGTCACGGCGTCTGCTGCGGACCTCTGCAAGGTCGGGAATGCTCTCGCCTACAAAGCTGTCTTTTGTGAAGTCGTAACCGTTTTCAAAAAGCTTCTCAACGTTAAAATTGTCCTGTTCGTAGCCCATGAAAACATCTATCAAAACAATGTGGTGTCCTTTTTTGCGAAGCGCTTTTGCGACCATGCTGCCGGAAGTGATGGAAACGTCTCTTTCGGTGCTGAGTCCGCCTGCAAGTACAGCTATATTCATTGTGTCATCTGACCTTTCGTTTAAATTAGCGGAGCCAAAAAAAGGCTCCGCTATACATTTTACTATTAATTCGCCGCAGTTACAATACCAAATTTAATATTTGTTTCCATTGTATAACCATCGGTGCTATTTTCATGAGCATTTTGTGCAGGGTTGGTTTTGTCACTGAAAATGCCGTAGCTTTCGCTGTGGCGAAGCGTAAGATCGCCGTTCTTCGGAAGCTTTACATTGGCAGTAGTGCCGTAAGCTTCAAGCCCTATATTGCCGGATATTTTTGAAAATCCCAAAGAAAGCGCCGACATGCGTGCGTTTGCGGTGATCGTGCCGCTTATATCGGAAATATCGGCGGTGGTGCTGTTTACTGTGAAGCCTGTCGATTTTGCCGCAAGCTTCTTTATGTTAAATTCGCTCGATTCGCCGTCAATGCGCAAAGAATCGAGAGCGGATATGTTTTCCGCAGAAAGTGATGAACCGCTTGTCATTACAGTAATATTATCTGCTGCGAGCGACTTGCCGGAAAGCTTGCTGTTTTTGATGTTGAAGCTCATGTCCATAGCGCTTTCGACCGAGTCGAGCGTTATTGTGCTGTCAGATGCTTTTATAACGAAGCCGCCCTTGCAGGAGTCGGGCAGGACTATTTTAAGAGTGCCCTCATCGCTGCTGCCGATAGCCTGAATATGAAGTCTGCCGCCTGTAATGCCCGCAGTGAGGGAACAGCCGTTTGCGGTGGCTGTGAGCTTGTACTCGTCTGTTACAGATATATCGATCTCGCAGTTATCGGAGTAAAGCTCAAGTGTATTGAATTCGTTTAGCTCACTTTCATATTTGCCGTTTGACGCCTCATTTTTCATGCTGCCGAAGTCAAATCGCTCAGGCGGAGCATATTCAACTATGCTGTCGTCAAGTTTAAGGTTTTCTTCAATTATGCCGTAAATTGCGGTCGCAGTAACGTTGTCTCTGTGCGCCCAGTATAAGCCTGCCGATGTGAGTATCACGCCTGTAACAAGAAGGAGCGCCGAGATCTGCAGAAGCTTTTTCATTTACGCCGCACCTCTTTTCCCGAAGTGGAGCGTTCTTCCCATTAAAGACGGGAACCATTTGAATGCGCCGCCAATGCCCTTGAAATACGCTGCGCTCAGAAGAACGAGCGATACCGTTATGAACAGACCGCCGACGCCTGCAAGTATAAGTCCTCCGCTGAGTGAGAATACGCCGAAGCAGGTAACGCTGCCGAATGCAGCCGCTACGCAAAGCGCAAGTATAGCCAAAGCGAGTGCAAGCCCCAGAGCAAGCACGAGCGCCTCGTATACGATAAGTACGGGTATCAGCAGGATAAAGAACATCACGCCGAGCGCAGTGGCGCCGTTTTCCACATTCTGTTTATCTTCTGTGGAAAACACATGCTCGCCGTTCATGAACTTATCGGCGATCTCCTTCGGAGAAGGCAAAGCGGCGATGATCTCTTCGTCGCTTTCTCCCTGTGCCTCATGCTCGCTGAAATATCCGTCGTACTCGCTCATGAGCGAGTATTTTTCTTCGTCGGAAAAACCTTCGGCGCAGGTCATCAGCTCATACATGAATTGCGAACGGGTCATAGCAGGTAATCCCTCATTTTAAGTGTGTCGCCGTCGGGGATAAAGTAAGTCGTTCCCGTGTCATATTTGATGGCAGGGGAAATGTTGGAGTGGATATAGAGCGTGTCAAAGCCTGCTCTGAGTCCGCCCTTGATATCTGTAATGGGGTCGTTGCCGACCATGATCGTTTTTTCGGGATCAATATTGAAACGGTCAATAAGAGTGTTGTAGAAGCATATGTCGGGCTTTGAGCACTCTTCATCGGACGATATTATAATGCCGTCGAAGTCGTCTCTGATACCGATGACTTCGAGTTCGTCCCATGTGAACGTTCTTTGAGCATTTGTCAAAAGATATATTTTTCCGACTTTCTTGAGATCGTCAAGAAGCTCTCTTATGCCGGGGTAAAGCCTGATGTACAGTCTTGATGTGCGGCGGAAGAAAAGCCCAGTTTCATGAACAAGCTCATGTGAAGGGTAAACGCCTTTATGCTCATACATTCTGCGGAACACTTTATCTATTTTGATGTCTATGTTCTCGAAGAACGGGTGGTTTCTGTGAACGGATTCTTGTTCTTCTTTTACGTAAACATCGTAAAGCCAGTTCAGCTCTTTGGGATTATAATCTGCGCCGTGCATTTTGTAAAATTCCGATAATTTTTCCCAGAGTCTCATATCCCACTCGTTTGTTCTTATATCTGCGAGCGTGCCATAAAGGTCAAAAACATAGTTCTGATACATACGGTAAACCCCTTTCGATTTTATAATTCGCCATTATAATTATAACTCGAATTACGTTCCCTGTCAACGTATTAAATGAAAGAATGATAAATAAATTATAGCATTTATATTCCGGCAGAGTTAAAAATGATTTTCAGACAAAAATGAGGACAACGAATTCGCTGTCCTCATTAAAAAATGGCGTATCAGATAACTGTGCTTAAGTAGTCTCTGATCTCTTGTTCGGTCTTGAGCGACATTACTATTTCGGCCGTTTTGTCGGCTTTTTCCTTTGTCCATTCACTGATGCACTTTCTTACACGCAGAACGCTCGGAGCCGATACGCTGAATTCGGTCAGTCCGAACGAGATAAGCAGCGGTATCATCATCGGATCGGCGGCAGCCTCGCCACACATTCCGACCGGTATGCCCTTGCTTCTTCCTGCCTGAATGATCGATCTTATCATGCGCAGAACGCTTGGCTGCAGTGCGGAGTACAGATACGAAACATCGGCGTTTCCTCTGTCTGCCGCCATCGTGTAGCCGGTCAGGTCGTTCGTTCCGATGCTGAAGAAATCAGATTCCTCTGCAAGCAGATCGGCGATAATGCCCGAAGCCGCCGTTTCCGTCATGATACCGACTTTGATGTTCGTATCAAATGCAATGCCCTCTGCTTTCAGCTCGGCTTTAAGCGTCTCAACGAGCGCTTTTCCTTCACGCACCTCTTCAACGCAGGTGATGAGCGGGAACATGATGCTCACATTGCCGAATGCGCTTGCACGCAGTATAGCACGAAGCTGTGTTCTGAACAGTTCGGGATTGTTGAGACAGTAGCGTATAGCACGGAAGCCCATGAACGGGTTTTCTTCCTTTGCAAGTCCGAGATAGGGGATATCCTTGTCGCCGCCTATATCGAGTGTTCTGATGATAAGCGGTTTGCCTTTAAGAATAATAGCCGCTTTCTTATATGCTTCGAACTGCTCCTCTTCCGTTGGAACGGAAGTCTTGTCCATGAACAGGAACTCGGTCCTGAAAAGGCCTACGCCCTCACCGTCAAATTCAAGCGCTTTTGCGGCGTCGTCCGGCTTTCCGATATTGCATACAAGCTCGTAAACAGTGCCGTCGGCGGAGGCTGTTTCTTTGCCTCTGTACTTTTCAAGCTCACGGCGTTCTTTGAGAAGTCTGTCTCTCTTTTCGGCAGCTTTTTCAAGCTCTTCTGTATCGGGTGACAGAATGACCTCGCCCGTGCCGCCGTCAACGATGATATCGTCGCCGCTTTTTGCGGCTTCCATTATACCGGGAACGCTCATTACGGCAGGTATCTCAAGCACACGGGCAAGGATCGCACTGTGAGATGTCGAGCTGCCCGTTTCGGTAACTATTCCGGCTATGTTTTCCTTCTTGATCTCGGCGATCATAGACGGCGTAAGTTCCTTTGCGCAAAGCACAGTGCCTGCCGGTGCGTCCGATAGTCTGATCTCGTTTATGCCGAGAAGAAGTCTCAGAACGCCTGCTCTTACGTCACGCACATCGGCGGCTCTCTGCCGTGTCATGTCGTCTTCTGCTGCGGAAAAGATCTGTATGAACATTTCGCACATGCTGTCAAAGGCAGCCTCGGCGCATGTGCCGCTGTCGATCTGCTTATCTACCTCACCGAGCAGGAACGGGTCGTTTACTATGCTGATATGGCCGAGCATGATCTCGGCTTCTTTTTCGCCTGCGGTGATCTTCAGTGATTCCGCCTGCGCTCTTGTGTTTTCGCAGAACACATCGACGGCGCTCTTGAAGCGTGCCTTTTCGCCGATGAGATCTTCTGCCTGATGCGGTGTGTATTCAAGCGAGTGCTCCTCGACGAGCAGTATCTTGCCGATACCCACGCCGACGGAAACGCCTTTTCCTTTTGTCATGGACGTCACCTCCCGTTTGGTTGACGATTCGGCTCGTGCCGGTTGACTGTATTCATGATTCAAACCGGCAACGCTGACATCATTCGCCGAATCCGTCCTCTATCATTTTTGCGCCCTCTGCGAGAGCTTCTTCTTCACGTTCACCATCGCATACAAGCTCTATCTCGGTGCCGCATTTCAGGCATGCGGCAATAAGGTTAAGCGTACTTTTTGCGTTGCAGGTGTTGCCGTTGTGCATTATCGTTACCGAGCAGGGGTATTTTCCCATAGCGGCAGCGAATACGGAAGCGGGTCTCATGTGAAAGCCCTGTGCGTTGGGGATTACCAGTGTCTTGGATACCATAGTGACATCTCCTTTTTAATTGATTTCATCTTTTATTTTATTATTCTTTTTTATCTCTGCTTTTGAGCAGCGTAAGAAGTGCCGCTCCTACTACAGAGCCTATAACGAGTGCGAGCATATACATGAGCGGATTCCCGATAGTTGCTACTACGAAGATACCGCCGTGCGGCGCCATAAGCGTGCAGCCGAACAGCCACGAAAGTGCGCCTGCCGTTGCAGCGCCGAGTGCGCATGAGGGAATGACCTTGAGCGGATACGAAGCAGCGTAGGGGATAGCGCCCTCCGTGATGAACGACAGCCCCATGATGAAGTTGACAAGTCCGTTCTTACGTTCGTCCGCTGTCCAGTATTTGCCGAAGATCGTTGTCGAAAGAGCGATAACGATGGGAGGGACCATGCCGCCGATCATAACGGAAGCCATTACCTGATAGCAGACCTGCTGTACGGCGGGGTCTGTCGTTGTGGCTGCGGTGGTAAGCATGCCGGTGCCGAATACGTAAGCTGCCTTGTTGAACGGACCGCCCATGTCAATGGACATCATAGCGCCCAGTATGCAGCCGAGCAGGATCCCGAGGTTATGATCCGAAAGCCATGTAAGACCGTTGTTGAGTCCTGTATTGATAACTGCCATTATCGGGTTTACAGCACACATCATGATGCCCACGATGCCGAGACCTGCAAGCGGATAAAGCAGTACGGGCTTGATGCCTTCGAGTGCCTGCGGAAGTTTTTCGCAGAGCTTTTCAAACAGCTTCATCAAAAGACCGCCCAGGAATCCTGCAAGCAGCGCACCGAGGAAGCCCGACGGAACGGTAGAACCTGCTCCGGGGTCTGCGAATGTTGCGCCGTTCGATGCAAGCAGACCGCCGACGATACCAACGAGAAGACCGGGTCTGTCGGCTATCGACATTGCTATGAAGCCTGCAAGCAGCGGCAGCATGAAGTTGAACGCATAGCCGCCGATAGTTTTGAACCATGCGGCAACGGGAGTTACCGAGCCGAACGAGCTGTTGCCGGCTGCGTCTACACCGTTTGCGGCGTCGATAAGGAATGCTATTGCGATAAAGATACCGCCTGCAACTACGAACGGCAGCATGTGCGAAACGCCGTTCATAAGGTGCTTGTAAAGCTTGCGTCCGAAGCTTTCGTTACCGTCTGAGGACGAAGCCTCGGCTTTTTTGTCGGAATGGAACACGGGAGCTTCTTTCTTGATTATCTTGCTGATAAGTTCTTCGGGCTTGTGTATGCCGTCTGCTACTTTAGTTGAGTATACGGGTTTTCCGTCAAAACGAGCCGTTTCAACGCTCTTGTCTGCGGCTATGATGATGCCGTCGCACTCTTCGATGTCCTTTGCGGTAAGAGCGTTCTTTATACCGCCCGAGCCGTTCGTTTCAACTTTTATGGAGATACCCATCTTTTCGGCAGCCTTATTGAGCGCCTCGGCAGCCATATAGGTGTGAGCTATTCCCGTGGGGCATGCCGTAACGGCGAGAACCTGAATCCTGCTGTCTTTCTTTTCTTCGGCTGCTTTTTCGGGTTCCTTCTTTTCTTCCTTAGCTGCGCTTTCTTCGGGGAATTTCTCCGTTTCCTTTTCGTCGATGAGCTTCAGAAATTCATCGGGGCTTTTTGCTGCTTTGAGCTTTGCGGTGAAATCCATATCCATAAGCAGCTGCATAAGGCGTGCAAGCACTTCAAGGTGAACGTCGCCGTCGGTGGTGGCTGCTATCATGAAGATAAGCTTGCAGGGGTCTCCGTCGGGCGAACCGTAATCCACGCCGTCGGGAACGGTTATCGCAGCAAGTGCGGGCGACTTGACAGCTTCGCTTTTAGCGTGCGGAATAGCGATCTCCATTCCTATGGCGGTAGTGCCCATCTCTTCACGCTTGAGAATGCCGTCTTTGAATGCTGCTCTGTCTTTCAGGCTGCCGCTCTTGTCGTGCAGATCGACAAGTTTTTCTATGGCAGCCTCTTTGTCCTTAACGGAAACGCCGATCTTGATACTTTTCTTGTTTAACAGGTCTGTGATTCTCATTGTCGTACCCCCTTTTTATTTCAGAAAATTAAAGCTTTTTGAAAATCTCGAATATTTTTTCTCTTGATGCAAGTCCCGGTGAAAATGCCGTTGCATTGCCGCATGCTGTGCCGAGCTTTAATGCGAAGCCGTAATCGGATGTTTGTTCATAGCCTGCTATGAAGCCTGCTACCATCGAATCGCCCGAGCCTACGGTGTTCAGCACAGGTTCGTTGACAACTCCCGATCTGTAAGTGTTGCCGTCTTCTGCAAAGAGAACGGCCCCATCACCGCCGAGCGATACGATAACATTTTTTGCGCCGAGCTTTTGCAGTTCCTTTGCACAAAGCTCTGTTTCTTCTTCCGTGCGTACCTCTCTTTTGAAGATCTCCGAAAGCTCCTGTCGGTTCGGCTTTATGAGGAATGGTTTGTATTTCAGGCAGTTTACGAGCAGCTTTTTTGTAGCGTCAACGATGATGCGTACATCACGTCCTTCAAGGCGGTCAAGAATGCGTTCGTATGCGTCGTCGGAAACTGTTTTAGGGATACTGCCTGCAAGTACGATGGTGTCGCCGTTTGAAACAGCGTCGGTTTTTGACAGCAGCATATCGAACTCTTCGGGCGAGATATGAGGACCCTGACCGTTTATCTCGCTTTCTTCTTCCGCTTTGAGCTTAATGTTTATTCTTGAGCTGCCTTCGCTCAGGCGGATAAAGTCGGAGCGGATATTTTGTTCTTTAAGGCCTTTTTCTATCGCCTCGCCCGTAAAGCCTGCCGTGAAGCCGAGGGCAGTGCTTTCAAGTCCGAGCTGAGCGAGTATGCAGGAGACGTTTATTCCTTTGCCCCCGATGTAGTATTCCTCGCCCGTTGTTCTGTTGGTAATGCCGCTGATGAATTTGTCAAGGTGGACTACATAGTCGATAGAAGGGTTGAGCGTAAGCGTGTAGATCATTTTGTTACCTCCCTTATAACGGTCTTGTCCGAAAATCCCGTATACGGCAGTGTGTCGGTAATGATGCAGCACTTGCGAAGCTCTGCGAACGTTACGGGATAAACCTTTCTGAATTTGCTGTGGTCGGCAAGTACGAATGAAGCGAAGCTGTTTTCGATCGCCCGTGCTTTCATCATGGCTTCTTCGCTGTCGGGTGTTGTGAAGCCCGATGTTATGTCTATGCCGTTTGTTCCGAGAAATGCTTTCGTAAAGTTGAATTTTTGCAGATTGCGAATGCTTTCCGCACCGATGACCGAAGCGGTAACGGCTTTTATCCTGCCGCCTATCATATACGCATTGAGCCCCTTTGAAAGCAGCTTCTGCGCATGTATTATGCCGTTTGTAACGAAAGTTGCCTTTGTGTTTTCGATGTGATCTATAAAGCGTGCGGTCGTAGTTCCGGAGTCTATGTAGATGAAATCGTCGTTGTTGATAAGGCTCGCCGCATATTCGGCGATTATCTCTTTTTCCTGCGCCATCTTTACGTCACGGACATGTATCTCATCTTCAAGTGCGCCCTCGGTGCGGTGTAATGCCGTAGCACCGCCGAACACCTTGCGAAGCCGGCTTTCTCTGTCAAGCACCGTAAGATCACGGCGGATGGTAGATTCCGACGTGTCAAGTATACGGGCAAGCTCCGAAACTGTGGCGGCGTCATGCTCGGCAAGATAGTCGAGGATAGTTTTATATCTTTCCTGCGTCAGCATAAATTACACTCCCATTCAATATCTCTTGAGTAAATTATAGCACATATTTGAGCAAAGTCAAGTAAAATTGAGCAAATTATTTCAAAAATATTCAGAAATAATCAAAAATTCCCGAAAGAAATAATAACTTGCGCAAAAATGAGCAAAACAAAAAGAGGGCAGCGAATATGCTGTCCTCTTAAATAATAATATCCGTTTTCAGATAAGTGTTTTCGGCAGTGCGAGTTTTACGCCGTTCGGAACGATATCTATCTCCGCTCTCGGCATATTTACTACCTCTCCGTCAAGCGATATCTTGAAGTCTTCGCCGCCTTCTATCGTTACGTGGCGGCAGCGGCGATATTTCAGATATTTTTTGAATCTCGGGTCTGTCAGGTGCGAACCGTTGGCGTAGTATTTCACAAGGCGGATAAACGTGAATCTTGAAGCAGTCGATGCAACGCAGATATCAAGCAGACCGTCGTCCACGCTTGCATTAGGTGCGCACAGATATTTACCGCCGACATACTTTCCGTTTGCAACGGTGCAGAACAGAAAATCGCCTCCGCAGAGCGTTTCACCGTCAGCTGTGATGATGGCGTGACTTTTCATGGCGTTTAAAAAGCCCAGTACAACACCCGTTGTGTAGGCGTGTTTGCCGCCTATGATCTTTTTCGAGCGCACCTCGTTCATCTTTGATGCAACGTATGAATCGAAACCGAAATGACAGATGTTTACGCAAAAGCGGTCGTTTACCTTCATGATATCTATGAGCTTTTCTTCACCGGAAACTAAAGCGGGAATATCAAGAAACGCTTCTCTGCTGCCGAAGCATTTTACAAAATCGTTGCCGCTTCCGCATGGAAAGACAGAAAAGCTTGCCTGAGGAAACGGTGCGATGCCGTTTACAACTTCGTTCAGCGTGCCGTCGCCGCCGCATGCGTAAAAACGAACGCTTTCGCTGTTTTTTGACAGATATTCTCTGATGTAGCGCTCGCCGTCGCCTTTGCTTTTTGTTACGTATACCTCGGCGGAAACATCGGACGGGAGCTTTGAAAGGCTGCCGTATATTTCCTGAGATGCTGTATGTCTTCCCGAGATAGGGTTTACTATAAATATATGCTTCATCATTGATTCCTCATTCAAACAGCTCGGGATGCATTCGGCTGTAGTGGAATATGTACTGCTGTGCGATACCGCCGTATTTCCCGAAAGATGACGGCGTAAGCTCGGGGAAGAGCGCTGCCATTGCACGCTTCATCCATACATCAAGCGGAAAACAGTCGAGCCTGTGAAGCCCGTAAAGCAGTGTACAGTCGGCAACCTTTACGCCGACGCCCGTTATAGTCATAAGCTTTTCTCTTGCTTCTTCAACGGGCACGGTTTTAAGCGATTCAAGATCGATCTCGCCGCTTGCTGTTTTCCTCGCTGCGTCTATGATATAGCGATTGCGAAAACCTGCCTTTATCGGTGCAAGATCGTCCGGTTCGAGAGCTGCTATAGTTTCGGCGGACGGGAACGTGTACCAGCCGTCCGATATAGGGTCGCCGAACGCTTCGCACAGCCTGTTTATGATGAGCTTTATTCTTGGGATATTGTTGTTTTGCGAGATAACGAACGAGCACAGCGCCTCCCACGGGTCCTGCGCAAGTATGCGGATACCGGGAGCGTATTTTGCGGCGTCGCACATAGTCGGGTGCAGAAGAGAAAGCTCGTTTCTTACGCTGCCGTAGTCGAGAGAAAGATCGAAGTAATCGCTCCAGAGCTTTCTGTCGCTTTCATCTGCGCCGTCTATAGAAAGATTACTGCCGTCAAGTCTGAACGTAACGAGACGCCCGAACGCAACTCCCGTAAAGCTGCCGTCTTCATTTTCTTTCCAGCGGAACGCCTGACCGCAGTCGAGCGTTTCACCGAGTGCAAGATCTTTTATATCGCTTATTATCATTGCTGCGTACCCTTACTTCCGCCCTTTACATCGGCAGGCGGATCGATATGCTCGGAGGTGAGGAACTCTATAGAGCGCTCGATAGCGTCCTTTGAATTGCCCCACGACTGACCTTTGCTTCTGTAATCAAACATCGTGCAGAAATGCGAAACATCTCCGTAAAGCTCTTCAAGATAACCGCCGCAAAGCTTTGACGTGTCGCTGTAGAACTGCGGCAGCATCTTTGAAGATATTCCTCTGTTCATGGCTGCCGTCATAAGATCGGAAAAATGTTCAAGACAAATGAACTGCTGAGAGTTGTATAGTGTGCGGAAATCGGGGTCGTTTGAGTAACTGGAGAATATCGTCTGGAACATATGCTCCATGCCCCAGTTAACCTGGTCGCAGCAGAAGCAGGTCTGCGTAAGCTTTTTTACTGCGGCAAGCTTCTTTTTGTCGGGCTTGCCCTTTACGTCCTTCGGGATAAGCTCCGTTCTTATCTTATCAAGGTGGCTCTGAAGAATAAGCGCATTTGAAAGGCGTGTTCCGCATGAGACCATCATTCCGAAATGTCTTCGGCAGAAGCCTGCTTCGTTCGTTTTGATGCGGACATCGGGTTCCATCATCGCAGCGCCTGTGATATAGACCGTTGAGCGTTCCTCAAGCATGTCTCTCATTCGGCAAAGAGGGCAGCCGTCTCTCGGTTCAAACACATCGGTAATAGGGATAGTTGTAATATCTTCTCTCATATCGAGCCTCCTTGAATATATAAATCACAGCAGGAAGAAACATTATTATATCGGCAGAGAGTATTCTTCACCAAGCTCACAGATCTTTTTTATCGTACCGTCTGCGATCAGGTAAGCTTCTCCGCATATCTTTTCCGTGATACCGTCTGAGTAAAGGTAGCTTCCGTCGCATATCGCTATGAACTGCCTGCCGGCGCTGTCGGGGTATGTGACCTCTTCAAACAGCTTTTTGCCGTCCAGAACACGGTCTTTTATATCCTGATAGTGTGGTATCAGCATAACTTTGGTGAGACCGAGCCCTTTGAGGAACTTTTTAAAATTCGGGTCTATCGCTTCGCCCTCGTTTTCGGGCTGCGCATATACGACGTCGGCAGAGTTCATGCTGCCTGCGCTTATCCCGAGGATCGTTCCGCTGAAATCCTTTATAAGCTCTCTCAGTTTTATCTCTTCAAAAAATGAGTTCTGAGTAGGAACGTGTCCGCCTGCCAGTATGATAAGATCACTGCCGGCTGTAAGCTTTGCAGCTTGCTTCTTGTTTCTATTATCTAAAATGGTATAGTCCGAAAAAGCTATGCCGGACAGCTCCATCGTAGTTCTTACAGCGAAAGAAAAACCTTCAGTAAACTCTGTGTTTGCGGGATCCGAGGCGATCATAAGCGCTTTGCTGTCAGCGTTTACAGCTTTTGAGAGCCTTTCAACGAATTTGTTGCTTTCATTGAGCGGTTTTCCCGGTTCGGTAAAAGGGGAGCTTATCAAAAATACTTCTTTTGCCATTGTATTCTCCTGCGTTTCAGATCTTGAAAAGGCAGTAGCTCTGACCGCTCATAGCAAGCTTGCCGCCGCCAAGTTCTGCGTTTCCGATCTCGAATACCTTTTCGGAAGCTTCAATATTGAGGTCGATAGCAACGTCCTCGGCCTTCGGGTTTACTGCGATAACGAACGAGCCTCTCCTGAATACGAAAGGATACTTGTTCTCTTTGGCGTAAAGTACCTCGAAGTCGCCGTTGCCGCAGAGGTCTTCGTTTTCCTTGCGGATAGCGATTATCTTCTTAACTGTGTTGTAAAGCGAGTTTTCGTCTTTTTCCTGACTTTCGACTGTCGGAGCGTCCTTTCTCGGATCTACGGGCAGATAGAGCTTGTCGGGGTCTGCTGTTGAGAAGCCCTTGTTTACGCCGTTTGTCCACTGCATGGGCGTGCGTGAGCCTGTGCGTGAGAAGCCGCCCTCTTTGCTTGTAAGCTCCGACATGTAGCGCATGCCGATCTCGTCGCCGTAATAGAGGAACGGTACGCCGGGGAGTGTGAATATCGTGCAGAAATTGATCTTCAGTTCAAGCTCGTCATACCATGCGGACATACGGGGGTTGTCGTGATTGCAGGTGAAGAAACTGATGTAACCGTTGTCTTTTGTCAGCTTGTAGTTTTCGGTGAACTCGTTGACGAGCGTCATGATATCGCCGTTGCCCTCTTTGCTGAAGTAGCTTTCCTGCTTGCCTGTTTCGTAATTATAGTAACGGAAAGCGGTCGAGTAGCCGTTTCCTCTGTGGTCGAGGTAGAAATCGGCGTGGAAACCGCCCTTGTTTATAGCTCTTACGGGGTGACACCACTCGGAGACAAGAGCGCATTCGGGGTAATCCTTGTCCATCATCTCACGAATGCCTGCCCATATAGCGGCGGTGGCGATCTTGTATTCATCGTTCTTGACGAGCGAATCTGCCATATCTACTCTGAATCCGTCGCAGCCCATGTCGAGCCAGAAACGCATGATCTCTTTGAGCGCTTCAACTGTTCTGAGACAGTCGGGGTGGTTCGGCGGAAGCTGCCAGTTGGGGTGAGTTACGTCCTGGAAACCGTAGTTGAGCGCAGGCTGTGACGAGAAGTAGTTTACAAGATAGTTGCCGTCACGGTCTGTAATGCCGCACATAAGGCGGTACTGCGGCGGCGCTTCCCAAACGCTGTCTGTCCAGATGTAGCGGTTTGAAAGCTCGTTTTTGAGCGGCTGCTTGCTCTTTGTGAACCACTCGTTCGTGTCTGATGTATGACCGGGAACGAGATCCATGAGGATCTTCATGTCACGCTTGTGAACCTCTTCAAAAAGGCGCTTTGCGTCGTCGTTTGTGCCGTAGCGGGGCGCTATCTTGAAATAGTCACGCACATCGTAGCCTGCGTCCATAAAAGGTGAATCGTAAACGGGGTTGAGCCATATCGCATTGCAGCCGAGCTGCTTGATGTAGTCAAGCTTTGAGATAAGACCTTCTATATCACCGATGCCGTCACCGTTTGAATCGCAGAAAGACTGCGGATAAACCTGATAAAAAACCGAATTGTTGAGCCATTTAGGCATAAAATCGCCTCCAGAAATTAATACTTTATACAATTTTACCATTCATACGAACAAAGTGTCAATACATTTTCGGCAAAAGACGAAAATATTTGACAATCAAAAAAGTAAATAATCACAGTTTAAAGTTTTTTGCGCAGCTTTTTTCAAAAAAGCTGCCGATGGTTCGGGTCTCCTGTCAATGTCAACAACTAAGGATCGATAGAGCACAGCGCAAAGTTTTCGCCAAGCCTTTTTCAAAAGGCTTGCGGGTTCCAAGGGCAAGCTGGATTGTCAAGCAAGTGCAACACAATTGTCAAAGAAAACTTCAGCGGGAGTTTTCCACATTAAACATTTTCTCGGACGATTGTTAATAAGATCGAC